>NZ_JBSFVA010000038.1:0-91139 GCF_053592075.1 Nonomuraea sp. NPDC002799 | reverse complement strand
TCTTAATTCTTTCAGCCGTTCAAGTCCCTGTCAAATTGACCCGACTTGCTCGACCTGCTGGAATTAAGCCCGCCCCCTTTCGAGGACAACCCCTCAAACTTACCAGCCGTTTCGAGTGGACGTGAACAACGTCCCACCGAAGTGGAGAGTGTGTCTGGAGGTGGCCCCGAGTGGGTCCGGCGATCAAGCGCCGTCCCCGTGGGACTGCTGAACTCTATGTACGCCTCCGGGAACCGTCAAATCGATGGTTCGGCCGCCCAGCGGGGGTACGAAGGGATCGTGCTTGATCAACCCGTTCCGAGAGCGCTCATCATCTTGGTGGGCATCGCCGCCGCCGTGGTGGCCGTCTTCGGGCTTCGCGAAGTCGCCTCCATCGCCGGCCCCGTCGTCCTGGCACTCGTGCTGGTCATCGCCGTCGCGCCGGTGCGTAGCCGGCTCCACGGAAGAAGGATGCCCACCTGGCTCCAGGTCGCCGTGCCGTTCCTCATCGTGGTCCTGGTGCTGCTGGGCATGGTCGGCATCCTGACCTACTCGGTCGCCCAGCTCGCCTCACGGCTGCCCGCGTACACCGGTCAGTTCGACAAGCTCGTCACCGACGCCCAGCACTGGGCCACCACTCACGGCATCAGCAACGACGTGCTGAACAAGGGACTGCAGGCGTTCGACCCCGGCAAGATGCTCGGGTTGGCGCAGAGTCTGCTCGGCAGCCTGATCGGTGTGCTGTCCGCGCTCTTCCTCATCGTCGTGTTGTTGCTGGCGATGTGCCTGGACGCGCCCGCGACGGCGAAAGTGCTCAGCAAAGGGGAGGGTGACAAACCCCAACTGGTGATGGCATTGGCGACTTTCGCCCACAAAACGCGGCGCTATTTGATCGTCTCGACCGTGTTCGGATTGATGAACGCGATCCTCGACGTGATCGCCCTGTCTTTGCTCGACGTGCCGCTGCCGCTGCTGTGGGGTGTGCTCGCGCTCATCGCCAACTACATCCCGAACATCGGATTCGTCATCGCGCTGCTGCCGCCCGCCATGCTCGCGTTGCTGGACGGCGGTGTGAAGACGATGCTGCTCGTCATCGCCGCATATATCGTGATCAATGTCGTCACCCAGTCGTTCATTCTGCCGAAATTCCTGGGCGACGCCGTCGGTCTTACGACGACGATGACGTTCATCTCGTTGTTGCTCTGGACGTTCGTGCTCGGGCCGCTGGGCGCGATTCTCGCCATTCCGCTGAGCCTGCTGACGCGGGCGTTGCTGATCGACAGCGATCCGAGCGCGAAATGGGCGCAGGCGCTCGTGTCAGGCAAGCTGCCGGACGGGTGAGACGAGGTCGCGCATCGGCATCCCGCTCAGCCGCTTGACGTCGTGGGCGAGATGCGCCTGATCGGTGTAGCCGGCCGTGGCGGCCACGTCGGCCAGGCGCTCGCCGGCGCGGGCCAGCCGCAACGCGCGCTGGAAGCGGACGATGCGCTGCAGGGTCTTGGGCGCGTAACCGAAGGAGACGAGGCTGCGGCGGTGCAACTGGCGCTCGCTGAGCCCCAGGTCCCAGGCCACTTCGGCGACCGTGCGGCCCCTGCGCAGCGCCGCGGCGATGGCGGGCGCGGCGGGATCGGCACCGCCGGACCGGGCCAGCCGAGCCTGAACGGCGGTGCACATGATGTGGAGGCGGGCCCCTATGACGCTCTCCACGTCCGGCGAAGCACGGATGGCGTCCTCCACGTCCCCCGAAGCGCGAATGCCGCCCCCTGCGGCTCGGAGCTCCTCCGCGGCCCGGATGTTGCCCAGCGCCTGCTCGGGGGCTCGGATGGCGCCCGCTGGCAGGCGAGCGACGGTGAGCTCGGCTGCGGGCAGGTCGGCGAGGGGGATGCGCTGGTCGCGCAGCTCCTGGAGCGGCACCCCGAAGACGTCGCCAGCCCCGCCCGGCCTGAAGCGGATGCCCGCGAAGATGTCGCCCGCCACCATGGGCGTCGTCATGGGCCGGGTGTCGGGCCCGGCCACGAACACGCCGCCGGGGCCCCAGATCAGATCGACGCAGGCGTCGGGGACCACGAGCTGGGCGGTGCCGGCCTCGCTGACCTGGTGCCACACGCAGGCGACGCGCGCCGCGAGGTCAGGACCTGGAGGTCGTTCCGCGTACATGCCTCCAACGTACGCCGGCGCACCGACAGAACCGCTTCACCCGGGCAGCCGCCCGTACGCCCGCAGGGTCTTGAGCCGCTGCACGGCCAGGTAGCCACCCCATTCCCAGGCCACCACAGGCGTCCAGACCGGCCAGTTGGGTGCCGCGTCGTCTTTCGCGGCCAAGGCGTCGAGGTGGACGTCCAGGACGTCCTGGGTGAAGAGCGGCAGCCGCAGCGGCCACGGCGCGAAGTCCAGCGGGAAGTGCACGGCCCCGTCGGCGTGCGGGTCGAAGGTGACCGTGGCCAGGATGGCCTCCCGCAACCGGGCGAACTCCGCCTCCGCGCGCTCCCGGTCGGGCGCCAGCTCCAGGAAGGTCACCACGGCGCGGGCCTCGTACGCCCCGAGCTCCCGCGCCGAGGCGATGCGCGACCAGCAGAAGTCCGTCGCGGCGGCCAGCCAGGGGTGGGTGCTGCCGTGCTTGTGCAGCAGCCCGGCGAGGGACGCGGTCGGGATGAGGTGCCCCGGCGGGTCGTCGTCGTCCGTCCGCCACCACGGGGCGCTCGGCGTGTCCCTGACGGACGGCGACACGAACGGCACGCCACCGTCGGGGGTGCTGATGCCGGCCAGGTAGTCGCAGGCGACGGGCACTATCGGCGAGTCGAAGGCGTCGATCTCGTCCAGGATCCAGAACGCCACCTCCACCGGCTCCGGCTGGCTGCCCGCGCCGCGCAGGTCGGGTTCGAGCGCGTTGCCGAACCCCCCGTCCGAGGGATTCTGGTAGCAGCGCAGCGCGTCGAGCACGCGGTCGCGCGAGCCGCCTCTGAACAGCGCCTCGAAGCGCAGCCTGTCGATCAGCCGGCCGTGGAGCTGGAGACGCCGCTCCACCTGGTCGAGCATGTCCATGTCAGTCCCGCCTTCCCTTCCTGACAGCCGGTTCCGCACCCAAGCTACGCCGCCGGGACCGCCACCTCTTGTAGGAATCGGACGGTCTGCCTGAGGGGATATTCGGTTGCTCCCGCGAGCGGCCCGCACTTAGCGTGACGGGCATGTCATGCATGTTCTCCTGCCAGGTCTTCATCCGCATCCGCCACAGCCGGGCTCTGGCCCGCTAGCGGACGCGATCACCTGAGCTGAGCGTCCGCAGGCGCGCCCAGGGCCCTTCGAGACCCGTCAATCTCGAAAGACCCGGAAGGGCAGTGCTGTGGCGCAGAATTTCGCGCACGGAAACTATTCACACACCCAGAAGAAGGTCGGGAACGGCGGCGGCGGTCGCACGCCCAAGGATCGGGCGCGGCGCACGCTGTCGCAGAATTTCCTGGTCGAGCGGCATGCCGTCGATCTCGTCGTGAAGGCCGCCGCGCCCGAAGGGCTCGTCCTGGAGCCGGGTACGGGCGAGGGCGCGCTGACCATGGCGCTCGCCGAGGCCGGCGCCCAGGTCGTCGGTTACGAGATCGATCCGCGGCTGGCGGGCCTGCTGGGCTCGCGCACCCGTGACGATCCCCGGATCGACGTCGTCAGAGGCGACTTCACGGTGGCGCGGGCGCCGCGCGAGCCGTTCGCGGTCGTGGGCAACATCCCGTACTCGATCACGTCGAAGATCGTGGACTGGTGCCTGCGGGCGCCGGCGCTGACCTCGGCGACGCTGCTGACGCAGCGGGAGTACGCCCGCAAGCGGGCCGGCGACTACGGCCGCTGGACCCTGGTCACGGTGGAGTCGTGGCCGTGGTTCGGCTGGCGGCTCGGCGACACGATCGGCAGGGAGAGCTTCCGGCCGGTCCCGGCGGTCGACTCGGCGATCCTGCGTCTCCAGCGCAGGCCCGAGCCGCTGGTGTCCGGCCGCCGCTCCTACCGGGAGCTGGTCGGGCTGGGCTTCAGCGGAGTCGGCGGCTCGGTACGGGCCTCGCTGAAGACCCGCTACGCGGGCGTGGACGCCGCGCTGGAGGCGGCCGGGGTGGCCCGCGGCACCGTCGTGGGCCACGTCCACCCCGATCAGTGGATCACGTTGTGGGGGCGCCTATGCCGGTGAGCTGACCATGGCCGGGGGCCTGCCCTGGGAGCCGCGCGACCCGGCGGCCCCAGGGCATGGCCAGCGCCAGGATCGGCAGCAGCACGATCGAGGCGCGTGACCAGTCGGAGTGCAGGGCCCACCAGGTGTTGGTGTCGAACTGCGTCATGTAGAGGTAGCCGTAGCCGGCCCAGAGGGACACGCCTACGATGGCCGGCCAGGCGAACCTGGTGGGCCTGGCGACCAGGAACGGCATGAACCACAGCAGGTATTGGGCGCCGAGCCGCGGCGTCATGACCATGAAGACGAGCAGGATGGCCGTCGTCATGTCGATCGGGTCGGCGCGCCGCCAGTAGAGCACGACGGCGACGACGCACACGTAGATGAGGTTGGTGCCGAACGAGGCCAGATCCGACCGCAACGCCCACTCGCCGCCGGTGAACCACGGCGTCCAGCCCCATTCGCCGACGATCGGCCGGATGTCCCTGATGGTGTCGATGACCGCGGGGATCTGGTCGAGCGCCGTGCCGGCGAAGACCGGCAGGGTGACGAGGAAGAACAGCGGCACCGCGCCCGTGGTGAACAGGGCGACGATCCGGGAGCGCAGGTTGGGCAGGAGCAGCAGCATACCGGGGATCAGCCAGAGCGGCCAGCTCTTCGCGGACAGCGCCAGGCCCATGAGCACGCCGGCCAGCGCGCCACGCTTGAGCAGCGCCCGGTCGTCGGTGCCGGGCAGCAGGGCGCGGTGCAGCATGCCGCGCCGGCCGATCACCCGCTGGACGGAGGCGCTCCAGCCGTACGCGGTCACGCCCTTGCGCACCTTGGCGACCACGTCGGTGGTCATGCCGGCCCGCTCGGGCGAGCCGGGGCCGCGGGCGACCACGAAGGCGGCCACGCCGAACACGAGCGCGACCGGCTCCACCTGGCCGTGGACGGAGGCGATGAGCACGGCGAGCGGGCTGAGCGCGTACTGAAGGGCGCGCAGCGAGGCTTTGGGGCCGCCGGCGAGCTTGGCGACCAGCGGGATGATGAAGATGTCGGCGACCACGGTGACCAGGCGGCCGGCGAACTCCCACGGGATGCCGAGCCACAGCAGGATGCCGTAGACGTAGGGGATCATGGCCAGGAAGTGCCAGCCACCCTCGCTGGCCAGCACCGGGTCCTCGCCCCGCAGCACGGCCTCGCCCGCGGGGCGGAAGCTCTCCACGAAGTCGACGGGCTGCCAGGAGTCGATGGCAGAGGTGAACATGATCAGCACTCGGACCGCGACGCCCACGAGGACGGCGACGATGAGTGGGGGTCGCCAATCCCGCCATTGGGCGATCAGAGCGAGGGCGACACCGGCGACGAGGACTATCCCCGTGAGAACTGCGTAATCCATGGCGGGATCTAGCCTGCCGTAACCCCGGGACTGCTGCCACCAGGGCTTCCGATTCTTATCCCCGACATGCCGACACGTATCCCGATACGCGATCCCGGTCTGTGTTGAACTTTTGCCATGGGGGGATCGCAGGTCAACCAGGCACTGGTCAGGCTCTACTTCGAGGTGAGAGATGGGCTGTGCGACCCGGTCGCGGCCTGGGCGAAACTCACAGGCAACCCACAGCAATACCGGCAGGCGCGGGGCGACAGGCGGGTGCCGCTCGACGACGGCACCGCGGCCGAGCTGGCGGCGGCGGCCATCTTGCACACCACGGCGCGGCACGGGGCCGAGCACGTGGCGGCGCTGGCCACCTCGCCGCTGGCGCGGCTCGTGGGCGGGCTCGGCGGCGCCGTGCTGACCGAGCATCCGTGCGCGCCCGAGCAGGTGCTGGGGCCGTGGTTCGCCGGTCCCGCGGCGGGCGACTGGGCGCGGACGGCGTATGTGCTGCTGTGGGGCGAGAACAACCGGCTCGTACGGACGGCGGACACGCCCCCGGTCATCGCCGGGCGCTACAAGGGGCAGAAGGTGGTCGCGATCGGCACGCATCCGACGCGGTTGTCGGACGAGACCCTGGTGGTGCGGCCCGGCACCGACGGGGCGCTGGCCATGGCCATGGGGCACGTGCTGCTCAAGGAGTTCTACCTGGACAGGGGGCCGTTCGCGGAGCACGCCATGGCCCGCACCGACCTGCCGTCGCTGGTGCGGCTGCGGGCCAGGCAGGAGGCGTACGTGCCGGGCGAGTTGCTCGGGCGGGTCGGCGACCGGCTCACCGTGTACGGCGGCGAGGCGGTCGAGGTGCTGCTGCCGCGCTTCGACGACGGGCCGGGGGTGCTGCGGCGCGGTGTGCCCGTGGTGCGCGACGGCGACGAGCTGGTGACGACGGTGTTCGACCTGCTGCTGGCGGTCTACGGGGTGGCGCGGCCGGGGCTGCCGGGGGTGTGGCCCGGCGGTTATGAGGATCGCGGCGAGCCGTACACGCCGGCCTGGCAGGAGGCCTGCACCGGGGTTCCGGCGTCGCGGACGTTGAAGGTCGCCAGGGAGCTGGGCGTGACGGCCGAGAAGACCGGCGGCCGGTGCGTGATCGTGCCGGGGCGGCTGGACACCCCGCACGCCGACACCGCCTACCGGGCGATGCTGGCGCTGCTGGTGCTCACCGGCTGCGGCGGCGGCTGGGCGCAGGCGGGCGGCTCGGGGGTCCCGCTGGTGCCGTACCTGTGCCTGCACGCCTGCGGCGAGGACCGCTCCGACGTGGGCGCGCTGAGCTGGGCGCTGGCCGACGGCCTGTTCGCGCGGCGGACGTCGCGCTCGGTGTTGCTGGAGGCGGTGCGCGACGGGTGGCCGATGGCGCCCTCGCCGCGCGTGCTGGCGCTGCCGCGGCCGATCTACCCGCTGCCGCCCGAGGTGGACCTGCTCATCGGGCCCGACGACCACTGCGACCTGTCGCCGCCGGACGCGGAGCTGGTGGCGGCGGCCGTGGCACGGCTGGCCGGGCCCGCCGCCCCCATGGTGGCGGGCGGCGGGCCGGACGCGGCGCGGATGCGGCTGATGGTGGACCACGCCTGGATGCACGAGTACGGCGAGGCGCTGCCGACCTACCGGCCGCCGGGTCTCGGCATCCCGCTCAAACCCACCCAGCTCGTGCGCTGGCCGGGCACGGTCGGATAGGCGAGGCCGCGGCCCGCCGGAGCGGGCCGCGGCGGGGGTCAGAAGCCCGCGGTGATCCTGGTGAACTCCCAGTCGGCCTGGGCGATGCCGCTGCAGTTGGAGACCACGCCGCCGCCCGGGCAGGGACGGTCGCGGTTGACGGCCCAGTACGCGAGCCGGGTCAGGCCATGGGAGTTGGCCCAGTCGCGGATCTGCGTCCAGGTGGAGGGTGAGGTGAGCTCCTGCTGGTCGGACAGGCCGTTCATGCCCGAGATGCCCATGTGGGCGTACGCCTGGGCGTCGGTCCAGCCGAAGGCGTTCTTGAGTGCGTTCTTCAGGCCCTCGGAGGCGTTGACGGTGTCCTGGTAGATGTTGGAGCCGCCGAAGTCGAACGGCATGATCGTGTAGTTGTCGATCGGCACGGCCAGCGCCCTGGCCTGGTTGATGAGCCGGACGCCATGCGCGTTCGGGCCCGAGGTGGTGGTGCCGAAGGTGACGACGACCTTGACGTTCGGGTTGTTCTGCTTGACGATCTTGAGGCCGTTCAGGATGCGGTCCTGGACGGTGTAGTTCTCGAACTCGTCGAAGTTCTCGATGTCGAAGTCCACGACGGCGGGGCCGACGGCGTTGATGACCTGCTGCACCGCGCCCGCGAACGCGGCCGGGGTGGCGCAGTTGGGGCCGAGCTTGTTGCCCTGCCAGCCGCCGAAGGAGATCTGGACGCTGCCGCCCTTGGACTTGATCGTGTTGATCGCCTGCTGGTCGGCGCCGCCGGTCAGCGCGCGGTTGCCGTCCCACGCGGGGGTGCAGCCGCCGCCGGACAGGATGAAGGCCATCGTGAACGACTTCACGCCGGTCGCATCCATGACCGTGCCGGGGTTGGGCGGGTTGCCCCAGCCCATGTAGAGGTAGGGCGCGCCGGGCATCTTGGTCGCCGTGCCGCATCCCGTCGTGGTGGCGGTGACGTCCCGGCCGGCCGACTCGCCCGCCGAGTTGTACGCCCGCACGCTGTAGGTGTGGGTCGTGCAGGCGCCGAGGCCGGAGATGGTCGTGCTGGTGCCGGTGACCTGGGCGCGCTGCGCCGCGCCTTCGTAGACGCGGTAGCCGGTCACGGTGCCCGAGGAGGCTCCCCAGCTCAGCGCGATGCTGGAGGCGGTGACCGACGTGCTGACCGTGCCGGGCTGGCCGGGGGCGCCGGTGCCGCCCGAGGTGGTCGCGGTGACGGAGTTGCTGACGCCGGAGAGGTTCCCGGCGGCGTCGCGGGCGCGGACCGTGTAGGTGTAGGCGGTCGAGGCGGCGCGGCCGGTGTCGGTGTAGGAGGTGCCCGTCACGGTGGTGACCAGGGTGCCGCCGCGGTAGACGTTGTAGCCGGTGACGCCCACGTTGTCGGTGGCGGCGTTCCAGGCCAGGGCGACGCTGCTGGAGGTGACGCCGGTGGAGCGGAGGTTGCCGGGCACGGAGGGCGCCGTGGTGTCGGTGCCGCCGCCCGTGGTGGGCTTCCAGAGGGCGGGCACGTTCGGCGGCTGCCAGTCGGGCTGGGAGGTGTGGCCCTGGAGGCACACGTAGTCGACGCCGTTGTAGGTGACGACCGCGCCGGTGGCGTACGCGGTCCAGGGGGCCCAGGCGGCGGCCAGCAGCCGGCTGGACTGCTGGGCCTCGCCGTAGGCGGCGGGGGCTCCGCCGGCGAGGCCGGCTCCGGTCAGGACGAGGGCTGTTCCGGCGAGTAACGCGGCGAGTTTTCTACGGAGTGTCATGGCATTCCCTGGAGGTGGGGCTTGACGGTCTTGGAGAACGACCAGTTGGTGCTCGCGTCCCAGTTGATGGACCACGTCATCGCGCCCCGGATGTCCGGATAGGCGCGCGGTGGCACGAAGGTCCCGCAGCTGGTCCGCTTGGCCAGGCAGTCGAGCGCCTGGTTGACGAGGGCGGGGGCGACGATGCCGCCGCCCGCCGCCCCTGGTCCGGCCGGCAGGCCCAGCGCCACCTGGTCGGGGCGCAGGCCGTTCTCCAGCTGGATGCAGGCCAGGGCGGTCATGAAGGTGACCGAACCCTGCGCGTACGCCTGGGCCTGGTCGCAGCCGAGCATGGAGCCGGAGTTGTAGAACTGGGTGTGGACGACCGTGAGGATGTCCTTGATGCTCAGGGCGAGCTTGAAGTACTCCATCCCGGTCGACTGCATGTCGATGGTCTGCGGGGCCATGGTGATGATCAGCCCGGAGCCGGCCTTCGCGCGCAGCGACCTCAGGGCCTGGGCCATGTAGGTGGCGTTGAGTCCGTTCTCCAGGTCGATGTCCACGCCGTCGAAGCCGTAGCTCCGCATGAGCGCGTACACCGTGTCGGCGAACGTCGCCGCCGCCGCGGCGCCGGCGACCTGCACGCGCCCGGCCTCGCCGCCGACCGACAGGATGACCTTCTTGCCGCGCTGGTGCAGGGCCTGCACGTCAGCCCTGAACTGGGCGTCGGTGTAGCCGCCCACGGCCGTGGCCAGGCCCGGGTCAAGGCCGAAGACGACCTCTCCCGGGGTGGCCGTGGCCTCGCCGAACGCGATCGCGATCAGGTCGTACTCGTTCGGCACGGCCGACAGCTTGAGCTCGGTGGCGGCGTTGACGAAGTTGTGCCAGTAGCCGGTCAGGATGTGCTTGGGCAGCGTCCCCGCCGGGCAGCCGGTGGTGGTCGCGGTCACCGCGTCCCCTGCCGACTCGCCCGCCGCGTTGTACGCCTTGACCGTGTACGTGTGCGTCTCGCACGAGCCGAGCCCGCCGATCGTGGCCGTCGTGCCCGTGACCGTGGCCTTGACAACCGAGCCCTCGTAGACGCGGTAGCCGGTCACCGTGCCCGCCGAGGCCCCCCAGGCGAGCGTGATCGCGGAGGCGGTCGTGGTGGCGGTGGCGGCGCCGGGCTTGCCGGGGACGCCGGTGGACGAGCCGCCGCAGGGAGCGCCGTTCAGGGTGCAGCCGGTGATGCCGGGGAAGTTGCCCGGGGCGCCGTTGAAGCCGAAGCTCGTGCCGGCGCCGGCCGCGAGCGGCCCGGCCCAGGCCGGTTGGGTGAAGGTGTAGTGCTGGCCGTTCCTCGACATGACCGCGTCCCAGGCGGACGGGATCGCGAAGCCGGCGGGGACGTCGAACTGCACGTTCCAGCCGTTCATGGGGGTGGTGGTGCCGTTGGTGACGGTGACCTTGCCCTCGAATCCGGAGCCCCAGTCGGAGACCTTGACGAAGGTCGCGGTGGCCGAGGCGGCCTGGGCGGGGAGGGCGATGAGGCTGAGTGCGAAGGTCGCTGACGCCAACAGGATCGCGCGAGCTTTCACGGGGTTCTTCCTTCGGGGGGTGGCGTGCCGTACGGCGTGCACCGGGGGGTGAGAGCGCAAGCCGTACGGCACGGGCCCGTGGAGGTGCGCACGGGCCTCTTCAGGGGACGAACGCGCGGTCGTTTCCTTGCGGAGGCTGTAAGGATTTGTCCGATTGATGATTACTTTTAGGAAAGTTTCCTAAGAGTTGCCGCGATCGTAGCTTTGACATCCCATGCTTACAAGACCCAAAACAAGGCTCCGCCGCCCAGGATTCGGGGTCCTGGACGGCGGAGGCGTGGCGGGCGGTCGTTACGGTTGCTGGGTGATCCGGACGTCGTCGACGCCGGCCTCCACCAGGGAGGCCCCGGAGGCGTCGGCCGCGTCGATGAGGATGCGGACCGTCTGGCCCGCGAAGGCGTTCAGGCTCGCCGTGGCCGTGGCCCAGGCGCCGTTGCGGTTGGCGGCGGATCCGGCCTGGTTGAGCACGGTGGTCGTGGTGCTGCCGACCACCCGGACCCTGAAGTAGTCGGCGCTGGAGGCGTTCGAGCCGTGCGCCAGGTACCAGGAGAGCGACAGGTTCAGCGCACCCGTGGCGGGCAGCGTGATCGGCGGCGACTGGATCGAGGTGACGCCGCCGTCGAGGTCGAAGTCACCGGCGGCGGAGCCCGCCTGGGCGCCGGTCACCAGGTCGTTCGTGCCGCTGACCGTGGTGCCGAGCTGCTTGGCCCCCGAGGACGTGGTCGCCGCCGGGTCACCGCGCTCCCACTGGCCCGTGGTGGCGGTGTCGGTCGCCGACGGGTTCGTGGTCCAGCCGGTGGCGGTCTCGAAGGTGTCGGAGTAGACGGTCAGCGGCGGGTTGCCGGTGCCGCAGTACTGCGCCTCCTTGCCGATGATCCGGTAGACGCAGTCGGAGTATTCGAGGAAGCGGAGCACGGCCTCCCTGTTGCGGGTGGTCTGCGGGACGATCTGCTCGTCCGGCGGATAGAAGCCGGGGCTGGAGCCGGTCGGGTACATCTCGAACGTGAAGCTGAAGATCTTGTAGACGCCCCACATCCAGTCGTCGATGGTCCCGTCGGTGATGTAGAGGTCGCTGGCCTGCTCGGGCGTGTAGTTGTTGGTCGAGGCCATGTTCTGGCCGAGTGTGGCGTGCGCGTCCCGGTCGTCCTGGGTCAGGCCGGGCCCGGTGTCGTTGAAGGTGTAGCCGTAGGGCCACAGGATCAGCTCGCTGTAGGTGTGCCAGTCGATGTGCGACTTGAGCTGCTGCACGCCGCCGACGACCCGGCTGCGCACCCAGTTGGCCGCCGCCTTGACCTCGGGGGCCGACTCGGCTGCCGCGCCGCGGTACGTCTCGCTGGAGGTCGTGCCCGAGGATCCGCCGCAGCAGCCCCAGTTGTAGGCCCAGTTGCGGTTCATGTCGGTGCCGACGGCCGAGGAGCCGGAGTTCGGCTGGCGGTTCTTGCGCCAGGAGCGGTAGCTGCCGGTGGCGATGTCGTACTCGCCGCCGTCCGGGTTGAGGTCCGGCATGATCCAGATCTCCCGGGAGTTCACCAGGTTCGTGATCCGGGAGTCGCTGCCGTAGTTGTCGGCGAGCAGGTGCATGATGTACAGCGCCATCTCGACCGTGAGGTGCTCGCGCGCGTGCTGGTGCGCGGTGAAGAGCACCTCGACCTCGTTCTCGTCCGCGGCCACGTTGTCGCTGATCTTGATCAGGCGCAGGGCCCGGCCCTCGTACGAGGTGCCGTACGTGGTCTGGCTGACGATGTTCGGATGGGCCGCGACCAGGGCGTTGATGTCCGCGGTCATCTCGGCGAAGTTGTGGTAGGCGGAGTCCGCCGGCGGGAAGTCAAGCGCCTCCACGGCGGACGGGGATGTCGGGCGTGGCTCCTCCGCCACCCGGTAGCCGAGCCGCCTGATGGCGGAGATCTCCGCTTCCGTGGCCGTGACCAGGACCGATTCCTTGGCGACCTCCTCGATGGCCGCGCCGGTGGCGGCGACGGCGCTGCGCTGCCGCGCGTCAGCCGGGCCCTCGACGCGGTACTGCTTGTTGGGTGGCGGTTCCGCGGTCGCTCCCGCTCCGGTCATACCGGTCAGGCTGATCAGGCTGAGGGCCGCGAGCAGGATGACAAAACGGTTTTTCACCTCGTCCTCCTCAGGCGCTCGGGATCGGGTGGTGACCGGCGCCTGAACCGAGAGTGAAGACCTTGCCCTCTTCCGCAAAGACCCAAATTTTCGGACCTGAGGTTTTGGTCGGGTGCGCCCGCTGACAGGTCGCTGCCAGGTGGATGCCAGGACGGCCCGGCACCGTTGCCGGCATGACGTACGCGATCGAAGCAGAAGGGCAGGGCAGCCGTGCTGCTGCCGCTCACCTTCGGCAGCAGCGCCTTCATCCCGGCCACTGACATGCCGGGCTGGCTGGCCTGGTGGCTGGGCGTCAACCCCGTCCCCCACCTGGCCGGCGCCCTGCGCGGGCTCCTGACCGGCGGCACGCACGTCTCCGACGTGTGGATCACGCTCGGCTGGACCGCCGCGCTGCTCACCCTTTTCGCCCCGCTTGCCCTGCGCGCCTACAACAGGAGAGTCCGATGATCGAGACCACTGAGACCATGACCACCCGCGACGGCGTCGAGCTGGTCGCGACGGTGTGGCGGCCGGACGAGCGCGGGCGCTTCCCCGTGCTGCTGTCGCGCACCCCCTACGGCCGGGCGCTCCTGGGCCCCGGCTTCCGCCTCGACGTGCCGCGCCTGGTCGCGGCCGGGTACGCGGTGGTCGCCCAGGACGTGCGCGGCACCGGCGGATCAGACGGCCGGTTCGCTTTCCTCAGCGGAGAGGCGGCGGACGGCTACGACGCGGTCCGGTGGGCGGCCACCCGGCCCTGGTCCGACGGAAATGTCGGCATGTACGGCGACTCCTACCTCGGGATCACCCAGCTCCTCGCCGCCCAGGAACGCCCCGAGGGCCTGAAGGCCATCGCCCCGCACGTCTCCCCCGCCGGCCTGTACGCATGTGTGTACCAGCCGGGCGGCGTGCCCAACCTCAACGTCATGCTCACCATCAGCGTGGTCGTGCTGGCCGTGAACGAGCTGGAGCGCCGCATCGCCCTGGGCACGGCCACGCCGCAGGACAGGGACGCCTATCTGGCGGCGATCGGCATGCCGGCCACGATCGGCGAGGTGCTGCACGAGCTGGCCGAGCGCCTGCCGCTGGACGACCAGCCGCTGCTGGCCGACCTCGTGCCCTTCTACGCGCCCTGGCTGGCCACCCCGGACCCGGCGGCCCCGCTGTGGCGCGGCGGAGTGGTCGACCATGCCGCCGTCGAGGTGCCCGCCCTGGTCAGCACCGGCTGGTACGACTACTTCCGCGACGGCTCCATCGAGCACTACGAGCGGTTGCGCGGCTCGTCGCGGCTGATCGTGGGCCCGTGGGCGCACACCTCGTACGAGCGGGACATCTGCGGGCGCGACTACGGCGACCACGCGAGCCAGGACGCCGTCGACTGGACCGGCGTGCACCTCGACTGGTTCGGCCACTGGCTGCGCGGCGCGCCACCGGCCGTCGAGGCGCCGGTGAAGATCTTCGTGATGGGCGACGACGCCTGGCGGGACGAGGACGCCTGGCCGCTCGCGCGGGCCCGGCACGTGCGGTACCACCTGGGCGTGGACGGCACGCTCGGCACCACGCCGGGCGCCGGCGGCGACGCCTCGTTCACCGCCGATCCGGGCGATCCGGTGCCCACGGTCGGCGGGGCGGTCATGATGTTCGACGCGTTCGGGCCGCTCGACCAGCGCCCGCTCGACGGGCGCGGCGACGTGCTGCGCCACCAGACCGAGCCGCTTGCGGCGCGGGTGGAGGTGACCGGGCCGGTCGAGCTGGTGGCGCTGGTCTCCTCGACGGCCGTGAGCGCGGACGTGACCGCCAAGCTGATCGACGTGCATCCCTCCGGGCGGGCCGAGCTGCTGACCGACGGCATCGTCCGGGTCACCGGGCTCGCTCCCGGTGAGGTGCGCGAGGTCACGGTGCCGCTCGGCGCGATCTCGAACGCGTTCCTGCCGGGACACCGGATCAGGGTCGACGTGGCCGGCTCGAACTTCCCCCGGTTCGGCGGGAATCCGGAGAAGGGGACCACCACGCTGCACGCCCCCTCCTACGTGGTGCTGCCGACCATCCCGTAGACCTCCGGCCCGGCCAGGGCCGCGCCCGCGGCGAAGCGCTCGCCGAAGCGTCCGTCGCCGAGCGCGGCCCTGGCCGCCGCCGCACCCCTCATGGTGTCGGAGGCCGTGTCGTGCGGCTCGACGGCCGACGACGCGCCGAAGAGCACGGCCGCCCGCTCCGGGTCGCCCGCGGCCAGCGCGGTCAGCGCGAACCCGGCCAGCACGGCGGAGCGCAGCGACCGGTCCGGGGCGGTGTCGCCGAGCCGGCCCAGGGCCTGGCGGTGCTGGTCGAGGGCGGCGTCCAGGTCACCGATCTCGGTCAGCGCCCGGCCGTAGGCGGTCCTGAGCGAGATGACGAGTTGCGGGAGCGCCGGCTCCCCGGCGAGCACGTCGAACAGGCCGCGGTAGATCTCCAGAGCCCGGTCCAGGTCGCCGCGGTGGCGGGCGTGCGCGGCCTCGGCCAGCCCGAGCTGCACCAGCGAGAACGCGGTGGTCTCCTCGCTCACACCGGCCCTGGCCCTGGCCAGATCCGCGCCGGCGGCGTCCAGGTCGCCGGCCCGCGCGCGCAGCTCGGCCAGCCTGATCAGCGTGGAGATGAGCTCGTCGGCGCTGATCCACGCGTTGGTGAGACCCCGGGCCTCGGCGACCAGGTCGTCGGTCGGCGCGCCCCGGGCGGCCCGCAGCGAGGCCAGGTTCAGCAGCGCCTCGCTCAGGCCCCATCGGTCGCCGAGCTTCCTGAACCCGGCCACCGACCGTTCGAGCTGCTCCTCGGTGCGGCGCGAGCCGCCGATCATGAGGGCGGAGCTGGACAACCAGGGATCGTCGCTGCCGGCATAGCCGTCGAGCAGCTCGACGGCGAACTCGTCTCGGCCGGCCGCGGCGGCCATCATGGCCCGGCTGATCCGCAACAACGGATGCAGGGGCCCCTCCCGCTCGGCGGTCTCGACCACCCGGTCCATCCGCTCGGACAGCTCACGCATGGCGGCCTTGTCGTTGATCAACGAGCCGAACCTGTCCACCCCGGACGCGAACATGCAGGCCGTGTAGGCCGCCGCCAGTCCCGGAGGCGGCGTCCGGCCGGCCAGGTCGAGCACCTGATTGGCCCAGACCGCGCTCTCCCGCCGGTAGCCGCACATCCACCAGTACCAGTTCAGCGCCCCGCACAACCGCAGCGCCAGCGCCACGTCCCGCTCGTCCAGGGCCCAGCGCAGCGCGGCGGCGCAGTCGTCGCGCTCGGCGGCCAGCCGCTCGATCCAGCCGATCTGCGCGGCGGTCCGCAGCTCGGGAACCGCCCGCTCGGCCACGTCGAGCAGGTGCCAGGCGTGCCGCCGCCGGTACTCGCCGACCTCGCCCGCCTCCGCCAGCCGGTCCAGGGCGTAGGCGCGGATGGTCTCCAGCATGGCGTAGCGGCCTTCGGACGAGACCTGGACCAGCGACTTGTCGGCCAGCGCGCCCAGCACGCCGGCCGTGCCGCCGCACACCGCCTCCACGGCCTCCAGCGTGGCCCCGCCCGCGAACACCGCCAGCCGTCTGGCCAGCACCCGCTCCTCGTCACCGAGCAGGTCCCAGCTCCACTCCACGACCGCTCTCAACGTCTGCTGGCGCGGCAGCGCGGTCCTGCTGCCGCCGGTGAGGAGCGTGAACCGGTCGTCGATCCGGTCGGCGAGCTGCCGGGGCGTCATGGTGCGCAGGCGGGCCGCCGCCAGCTCGATCGCCAGCGGCATGCCGTCCAGCCTGCGGCAGAGCTCCACGACGGCGGCCACGTTGGCGTCGTCGATCACGAAGGCGGGCCGGGCGGCGGTGGCGCGGTCGAGGAGCAGCCGGACCGACGGATATCGGGCGGCCTGCTCGGGGCCCGCGCCGACGGGCGGCGGCTCCAGCGGCGGGACGGGGGCGAGATGCTCGCCGGGCAGGCTCAGCGGCTCCCTGCTGGTGGCCAGCACGCGCACGGCCGGGCACTCGGTGAGCAGCCGCTCGGCCAGCAGGGCGGCGGCGGCGATCACGTGCTCGCAGTTGTCCAGCACGAGCAGCGCGGGCCGGTCCGCGAGCGCCTCGGCGACCTGCCCGACCGGGTCGGCCTGGTCGGCCCCGTCGGCTCGGCCGAAGGGCGGGCGGCCGTCGCGCACCCCGAGCGCGTCCAGCACGGCCCCGGGCACGTCGGCGGCATCGCGTACGGGAGCCAGCTCGACCATCCAGACCCCGCCGTCGCCGCCGGACCGGAGGGCCACCTCGGTGGCCAGCCTGGTCTTGCCCGCGCCGCCGGGGCCGACGAGCGTGACGATCCTGGCCCGGCCGAGCAGGGTGGCGAGCTGGTCCAGCTCGGTCTCACGCCCGATGAAGCTGGTGCGCGGAGCACGGACGTTCCCCACCCGCCGCCCGCTCCCGGCCGATGGGCGGGACGGAAGGTCTCCGGAGAGCACGGCCAGGTGGGCGGCCCGCAGCTCCTGGCCCGGGTCGACGCCGAGCTCGTCGGCGAGCCTGCGCCTGGTGTGCTCGAACAGCTCCAGCGCCTCCGCCTGCCGGCCGGCCGCCGCGAGCGCGCGCATGGTCAGCGCCCCGAGCCGCTCACGCAGGGGATGCGCCGCCGCCTCGGCGGACAGGTCCACCGGCGATCCGGCCGCCAGCCGGGCCTCGGCCAGCGCCTCCACGGCGGACAACCGCTCCTCCTCCAGGGCGGCCGCCGCGTTCGCCAGGCGCGGCACGGAGGTCAGATCGGCCAGCGCCGCTCCGCGCCAGAGCGCCAGCGCGGGCTCCAGCGTCCGCCGCCCGCGCGCCAGCCGCCGGAACAGCAGCGCGTCCACCTCGTCGGCGGCCAGGTCGAGCATGTATCCCCCGGGCCTGCTCCCCACCACGGGTCCGCGCGCCGGCACCTCGTACGGCCGCAGCACCGCCCGTAACCGCCTGACCAGCGTCTGCAGCGCGTTGGCCGCGTTGGCGGGCGGATCATCCGGCCACAGACCGTCGATCAGCCGCTCGGCGGTGACGGTCCGGCCCGCTTCGAGCGCCAGCAGGGCCAGCAGCGCCCGCAGCCGGAGTCCGCCGACCGCGATCGGCGCGCCGTCGCCCTCGACCTCCAGGGGGCCCAGGATGGATATCCGCACACATCCCATCCTGCCCTGCCGCTCGGAGGGCACGGTCCGCGCAGCCACCCCTAGCCACGCGAACCGCACTCACCCCAAAAGGCGAACCCGCCTTACGAGCGCACCGCCAGCCACGGTACGAGCAGCGGGTCCCTCTATATTCATGGTAAACCACTAGGGATTATCGGTAAACCCCCAGATTCATACGCGTACCAGTGTCACGACCCCGGCGACGACGAGAGCCGCCGCCCACATACGGTCCACGTTGAACCAGGCCCGGCGGAGCACCGTCAGCCCGGCCACCTCATAGACGATCACGGCGATCGTGCCCGCCACCAGGAACATGGCCAGCGTGTGGTAGATCGCCACGGCCAGGCCGCCCGACACCGCGTGCCCAGCATGGCCGGGCACGCCGTCCGCGTGCAGCCCGGTGAAGACGGGCAGGAGCATCAGCCCGGCGCCGTGCGCCGACGACATCAGGAACGACCAGCCGGCCAGTTGCCAGAGCGACAACCGCATCCCCACCCAGCGGAAATGCCGGGACGACAACAACCGCCACAGGCCGAAGGCCACCAGCACCACCCCGCCGCCGATCGACAGGACGGTGCCGGTGACGAGCGAGCCGGTGCCGGCCACGACGAGCGCCACCAGGGCCACCGAGGCCAGGTGGCCCAGGGCGATGGCCGGGATCGACTGCAGGAGCCGGTCCCTGCTGCGCTCCTGCAGACCGCGGGCCACGGCGAAGAGCCAGCCCATGGCCGGGTTCAGGCCGTGGAAGGCGCCGAGCGCGAGCACCGCGGCGAGGGTCACGGATAGCAGTAGGAGTCGGAGGAGGCGTCGCCACCCTGCAGGCGCACCTGGTGGGGGCGCAGACCGCGGAAGTCCGCGCCGTGCGGGAAGAAGCGGGTGTCGAAGGCGAACGCGTCCGTGTCGACCTTCGCCATCCAGGCGCCGACCCCGTCGGGGTAGAACTGGTCGTCCCAGGCGCCGTAGAGGGAGTTGGTCAGGTAGACGCGGCTGCCGTCGCGGCTGACCTCGACCATCTGCGGGCCGCCGCGCAGCGCGAGCCCCGGCTCGGCCGGATGGGACTCCTGCCGGACGATGCCGCCGATCCGCAACGAGCCGAGCTCGACCGGATGGTACGGATCGGAGACGTCATACTGCTTGAGCTCGCCCGTGCCCCAGCAGGAGACGTAGAGCCGCTGGTCGTCCACCGACAGGGCGATGTCGGTCACCAGCGGCGGGACCGCGCCGAACGGCTGGAGCAGCGGCGGCAGGCGGTCGGTGTCGGCCGGTTCTGCGGGGATGGAGATGACCTTGCGGACCTGCCAGCGGCCGTTCTCGTGGAACCAGGTCCAGACCGAGGCCGACAGGTCCTCGACGCTGACGGCCACCCCGACGAAGCCGTACAGGCGGGTCGGGTCGTGGGCGGGGCGCAGCTCCAGCGGCATCTGGTACTGGTCGCCCAGGTCCACCTCCTGGACGTGGGCCCGCTTCCGGAGGTCCCAGAAGTGCAGCTTGTGGCCATATTTCCGGCCGAGCAGCAGCTCCCCTACGATCCCGTCCTCGATCATGGACGGCGTCCCCCACTCCGAGGAGACCAGCACGTCGTGGTTGATGTGCCACCAGAAGTCGTAGGCCAGATATTGGGGCCCCCGATCCAGCTCCCACTGCCCGATCACCTCGAACGAGGTGTGGTCGAGCACCGCGATGCCGCCCGGCCCGTCGTTGCCGTCGGCGCCGCCGATCGCGGACACGTACAGGCCCTCGGGGCCGCAGTGGACGGTGTGCGGCCGCGAGTAGCCGGCGCGCGCCGCCAGCGTCTCCGCGTCGATGACCTTGACCAGCTCGGGGCTGATCCGGTCCTTGGTGTCGTAGATGTGGATGCGCGAGGAACGCAGCCCGGGCACGACGAGGTAGCGGCGCTCGACGTGCGGATGCGGCGCGTTGGGGCACAGGGCGCTGCTGCACGCGTTCCAGCCGAAGTGGTGCAGCTCGTCACCGGTGCCCGGCAGGTCCGTCCAGCCCACCACCGTGCCGTAGCCGGCGGAGGACGGGTCCGTGTCCAGCACCGCCAGCGCGTCCGGCCGGGCGGCGGCCCGATCGAAGGCGGCGACGTAGGCCAGCTTCTCGGTCGGGGCGGCGGCGGCGTCCCGAGGTGACGGGTAGAACGTGGGATCGGGAGTCCAGAGAGTCATCTTTCCAGATATAGACCGATTCCCTACACGGTCAATAGGTATTGATCTTCCCGCTGAGTCGATCAAGCGCGGCCGGATCCTCGGCACACATCACGAGATACCGTTATATGTCACCAGTTCTTCTCCAGGAGCAAGCGGCATGTTCTTCGGTATCACGGATTTCTGGGCCTACGTCGTCGGCGCCTTTCTGATCATCCTGCTGCCCGGCCCGAACTCCCTGTACGTCCTCACCTTCGCCGCCCGGAACGGCGTGCGCCAGGGCTACCGGGCGGCCGCGGGCGTCTTCGTCGGCGACACCGTGCTGATGGTCCTGGCCGCGGCCGGCGCCGCGTCGCTGCTCCGCTCGAACGCGCTGCTCTTCACCATCGTCAAGTACGCGGGCGCCGCCTACCTGGCCTGGATCGGCTTCCAGATGATCAGGGGCGCCATCGCCGCCTGGCGCACGAGGGCCGTGGCCACCTCGGAAGAGAAGGAAGAGCCGGCCGAGCGCCAGGCCCGCCCGTTCCGCAAGGCCCTGACGATCAGCCTGCTGAACCCGAAGGCGATCCTGTTCTTCGTCTCCTTCTTCATCCAGTTCGTGGACCCGGCCTATCCCGCTCCCGCGCTGCCCTTCCTCATCCTCGGCGCGGTGATCCAGATTTTCAGCTTCCTCTACCTGACCGCGCTCATCTTCGGCGGCACCTTCCTGGCGGCCCAGTTCAGCCTGCACCGCAAGCTCAGCGCCGGGCTGACCTCGGGCGTCGGCGCCGTCTTCCTGGGCTTCGGCGCGAAACTGGCCACCACGTCACTCGGTTGAAAGCCAGGTTCAAGGCTCTGCTGATTTGGTTGGCAACAGATGGAACGCGTCAAAAGAGGCAGTCGCATCGACCCGCCTCGGGTACGGTAGGCCACCGGCGTGCCGCCCGGGACGACGGTGCGACCGCGTCGGTTACAGCGAGCGGTCCATCTGGAAAGCCTGGTCCCCCGAACCCCGGGTAGACGCTGGTCGTCGGCCTATCTGCGGAGCAGCCTTGAATCACTCTCCGGTCACTCTCCCACGCCTCACCGCCCTCGCCCGGCAGGCGGCACCCCGCCTGCTCGAAGGCGTCGTGGCACCGCTGGCGGTCTTCTATCTCGCCATGATGCTCCTCGGTTTCAAGGGGGCGCTCGTCGCGACGGTCGCCTGGGTCTACATCGGAGTGGCCTGGCGGCTGGTCAGGCGGGTCAAGGTGCCCGCGACGATGTATCTGGCCATGTTCGCGATCACCGTCCGCGCCCTCGTGGGGTTCTGGACCGGCACGTGGATGTGGTTCTTCATCCAGCCCGAGATGGGCACGATCTGCATCAGCATCGCCTTCCTCGCCTCCGTCCGGCTCAACAAGCCGATCGTGCAGAAGCTGACGCTCGACTACATCCATCTGCCCTCGGCGGTGCTCAAGCACGAGCGGGTGCGCCGGTTCTTCGCCAGGATCACGCTGTTGTGGGCGTTCGTGCTGCTGATGAACTCGACGTTGAGCATCCTGCTGGCGGTCTACGAGTCGTTCGCCGGGTCGCTGGGCGCGTTCATGGTGTTGCGGACCTCAGCGGTGGCCGTGATCAGCGGGACGGCGATCGTGTTCTCGATCTTCGCCTTCAAGCGCGTCCTGCGCCGGCTGCACGTCGCCCACTCCTGACCGCCCGCCGCCCGGACCTCTTTCTGACGATCCCTCCCCCGGAAGCTCGACGGCCAGCTCGAAGCCGCCCTCCGCAGGACCGGCGCGCAGCGTGCCGCCCGCCAGCCGGACGCGCTCCCGCAGACCCGCCAGCCCCAGGCCGCCGCGGCGCGCCGTGGGCCGGGAGCGCGGCGGCCCGTTGCGGACCACCACGCGGTGCGCGGCGACCGACACCCGCACGGGCGCGCCGGGGGCGTGCTTGGCGGCGTTCGTGATGCCCTCCTGCACCACCGCGCGGGCCAGCTCCGGCACCGCGCCGGGGGCCAGGTCGAGGGTGATCGACATGCCGGACTCGCCGGCCCGCCGCACCACCTCGGCCACGTCCTCGTCCACCGGGGACAGCGGCGCCGCGTCGGAGTCGTCGCGCAGCAGCCCGATGATCTGGCGCAGCCGCTCCGTGGCCTCCGCCGCGGCCAGCCGCAACTCGCCGGCCGCCCGCACCTGAGCCCCGTCCAGCCCGGGAGCCAGCTCCAGCCCCGCGGCCCGGACCGCGATCAGAGCCAGGTCGTGGCCGAGCGAGTCGTGCATGTCCCGCGCGATCCTGGCCCGCTCCCGCAGCCGGGCCTGCGCCTCGGCCGACACCCCGGCCTGCCGCCGTTGCTGCAGCAGCCGGCGCCGCAGCAGCCCGAGCAGGTACGGCACGAGATAGGTGCCCACCAGCCCGCTGGCCATGGAGACCCACAGGGCCAGGTCGCCGCCCCCGGCCAGCACCACGGCCACGCCCACGGCCGAGATCAGGCCGAACGTCGCCGGCGCCGGCCAGATCCGGCTCAGGCGGCGGCCGGTGAGGTAGGCGTACCAGATGATGAACGGCGACGTGGCGAGCAGCGGAAAGATCTTGACGTCGCGCCGGGGCAACAACCAGCTCAGGTCCACGGTCGCGAAGCCGTCGCTGAACCGCCACGGCCCGAGCGGCAGCAGCAACACCAGCGCGGCCAGTGGCCGGTGCCTGCCGACCAGCACCGCCGCCCCCGCCAGCGCGAGCCTGGGCACGGTCAGCAGGGTGAACCCGGCCGGGTCCCGGAGCGGATCGGGCCCCATGGCGGCGACGGAGACGCCGAGCACGATCCAGAGCAGCAGATCGTAGACCACCTGGCGGCGGCTCTCCCGGCGGGGCAGGCGCGGACGTTGCACGGCACCGACGTTATCCGCCGCGCGGACGAGGCGGTCCCGTCCTCAGGCAGGAGCCGACCCTGACGAAGGTCAGGGTGGGGCGGAACCGACCAGCGCGGTGGTGCTAGCCCCACCGCGAAAGCGCCTACCCGCCCTGCTGTGCCGGCCTGCGAAAAGCGATGGGATCAAGGGTGTCATCCAGAGGTCGCGCGCCTGACCCCGACGAAAGTCGGGGGTGCCGCGTGCCGATCGACCGATGTGCCGTGACCTGCGGGGTTTCTACCTTGCAGGGGTACCGGCCCTGATCCACGTAAGGGAAGGGCCCGCGTTCGACCGGGGGCATCCCCGATGTCCCCGGACAGCGCGCACCGACACGCTGAGTGGGTGCCCTAAACGATCGGAGTACACGCTTATGTCGCACACCATCCTGGACCTGGTCCAGCAGATGATGTCGTCGCCCTGGTTGTACGTGGCGCTGTTCGCCCTCGCCCTGCTCGACGGGTTCTTCCCCATCGTGCCGGCCGAGACGTCGGTGATCACGGCGGCGGTCTTCGCCGCGTCGGGCGAGACGAACCTGGCCCTGGTCATCGTGGTCGCGGCATTGGGCGCCTTCGCCGGCGACCACGTCTCCTACCTGATCGGCAAGAAGTCGGGCGGCAGACTGCGCGGCAAGAAGGCGTTCGTCTGGGCGGGCAACGCGCTGGCGGAGCGGGGTGGCCTCGTCCTCATCGCGGCCAGATACATCCCGGGCGGCCGGACCGCGACCACGCTGACCATGGGCGCGGTACGCCATCCACTGCGCTCGTTCACCTTCTTCGACGCGATCGCCGCCGGCTCGTGGGGACTGTACTCCGGGCTGATCGGCTTCTTCGGCGGAATGGCCTTCGAGAACGACCCGATCAAGGGCCTGCTGCTCGGCCTGGGCATCGCGCTGTCCGTCACGGGCGTCGTGGAGCTCGTGCGCTGGCTGCGGAAGCGAGCCGCCATCCAGCCTTCTCCGGAACGTCTTCCGGTGGACACGTCCGTTTGACCCTGCCTGGTAACACCATCCGTTGGGAGAGGAGTGCGCATGACTGTGCTGGCCGCGGTGATCGCCTTGGTCGGTTCGCTGTTCTTCGCGCTCGGAGCCGCTCTGCAGCAGTTCGAGGCGGCCGGGTCCGCCAAGCCCGGCTTCCTGGCCCTGCTGCGCAGGCCGCGCTGGCTGTTCGGTGGCCTCTCGATCCTGGCGGGTGGCGGCCTGCACATCGTCGCGCTCGGGCTCGGCCCGCTGACCGTCGTCCAGCCGATGGGCGTGGCCAGCCTGCTCTTCGCCCTGCCCCTCGCCGCCACGCTGCACGGCCGCAAGCCCTCCCGCAGGGAGCTCGGCGCGGCGGCCGTGGTGGCCGCCGGGCTGATCGGGCTGGTCCTGCTGGTGCCCGAGTCCGACGGTCCCACCCACCTCAGCCCCAACGGCGTGCTCACCCTGCTCGGGGTGTCCGGCGTCGCGGCGGTGCTGCTGTGGGCCGGCTCGAAGGCGGCCTCGCCCGCGGGCCGGGCCGCGCTGCTGGCGACCAGCTCCGGCGTGCTGTACGGCGCCACCGCCACCCTCATGCGCGTGCTGGTGGACGGCGGCTGGAACTGGTGGTACCTGCTGGCGCTCCCGGTGCCCGCGCTGCTGGCGCTGATGATGCTGCAGCGGGCCTACGCCGTCGGGCACTTCGGCGTCTCCTTCGCTTCCCTGCAGATCGCCGACCCGCTGACAGCGGTGGCGTTCGGCGCGCTGCTGCTCGGCGAGCCGGTGCCGACCGGGATCGCGCCGATCGCGGCGGCGGCGCTGACCGCCGTGGGCACCGTGGCCCTGGCCCGCACCAGCCCTCTGGAGGCCCGCAACGAAGCCGCGTGATCTGACCTGATTCGTCCTTGCCTGTTCGTCCGCCGGCCCTCCCCCAGCCGGTTCCCCTTGTGAATTCGGAGTCACCGTCATGGCCATGCCCCTGCACACCGTCCGCGACCGTACCGGCCTCGTCCCCGTCCCTAACGCCGCTCCCGCCCCCGAACGACCACGCCGGGTGCTGATCTCGACCGACACCTATCCCCCTGACGTGAACGGCGCCGCCTACTTCACCCACCGCCTGGCCACGGGCCTGGCCGCGCGCGGCAACGAGGTGCACGTGGTCTGCCAGTCGGAGCTCGGCCCGGCCGGCGCCGACGTGGTGGACGGCGTGGTCGTGCACCGGCTGCGCTCCGCGCCGCTGCTGGTCCATCCCACGATGCGGGTCACCGTCCCCACCAGGCTCGACCGGCTGGTCGCCGGCATCGGCCCCGACGTGCTGCACACCCAGGGGCACTTCGTGGTCGGCCGGGCCGCGATCGCCGCCGCCCGCCGCGCCGGGGTGCCGGTCGTGGCCACCAACCACTTCATGCCCGACAACCTCTTCCAGTTCGGCCACATCCCGGAGCGGCTGCGCACCGGCGCGGGCCGGCTGGCCTGGCGCGACTTCAGCCGGATCTTCAACCGGGCCGACCGCATCACGACCCCGACGCCGCTGGCCGCCCGCCTCCTGGCCGAGCAGGGCTTCGACCGCTACGTGGAGCCCGTCTCCTGCGGGATCGACCTGACCAGGTTCCACCCGCACGCCGAGCCCAAGGCGTGGGCGCGCAAGATGTTCGACCTGCCGGACCGGCCCACCATCCTGTTCGTCGGGCGCCTGGACGAGGAGAAGCACCTCGACGAGATCGTCCGCGCGCTGCCTCTCGTGCTCAACGAGACCGACGCCCAGGTCGCCTTCGTCGGCAAGGGCAACCAGCGGGAGGTGCTGGAGAAGCTGGCGCGGCGCATCGGCGTGAGCGAGCGGGTGTTCTTCCTCGGCTTCGTGCCCGACGAGAAGATGCCGCAGGCGTACGCCGCCGCCGACGTGTTCGCCATGCCGGGCGTCGCCGAGCTGCAGAGCATCGCCACGCTGGAGGCCATGGCCACGGGGCTGCCCGTCGTGGCCGCCGACGCGATGGCGCTGCCGCACCTGGTGGAGGGGAACGGCTTCCTGTACCAGCCGCGTGACGTGGTCGCGCTGAGCAGGCTGCTGACGCTCGTCCTCACCGACGACGCCCTGCGGAGCAGGCTCGGCAAGGCCAGCAGGGACCTGGCGCTCACCCACGACGACCAGTCGTCGCTCGCCCGCTTCGAGGCGATCTACGACGAGGTGGCCCGATGAGCCCGCTGCCCAGCGCCCAGGGCGCGGCGGCCGACCCCGCGGCCGGTTCGAGCGTCGGCACAGGCGTCGGCACAGCGGTCGGCACGGTGGCCTGCACGGGGGCGTCCGCGGTGGCGCTGGCTTACGCGGAGCTGGCGCTGCCCACGCAGCCGCTGCTCAGCCACTACGCGCTGGTGCCCGGCGGGCTGATGCCCGTGCTGATCGGAATGCTGGCGCTGGCGGCGGCGTGCCTGTTCCTGGCGTACGGTCTGGCGGTGAGGGACCCGGCGCGCACCGCCGCCACGCGGGTCATGTTGCTGGCCGGGGCGGCGGGGCTGATGCTGAGCGCGATCTTCCCCACCAATCCCATCAACTCGGACATCGGCACGCTCTCCGGAGAGATCCACCGCTGGGGCGCGGCTCTCTTCTTCACCGCGTTGCCGGTCGCCGGCTGGACGCTGGCCAGGGGCCGGGCCGCGGCGACCCGGTGGAACGCGGTCAGGGCCGTCAGCGTGACCTCCACCGTGACACTCGTGATCTACCTGGCGGCGCATCCCGCCTCCTTCACCTCGGACCTGCTGAACGGCGGTGCCTACTACGGGCTGCTGGAGCGCGGCGTCGTGCTGGTGGAGATGGTGCTCATCGCGGCCATGGCCCTGGCGGCCCACCTGGACAGGCCCACTGTGCGAAACGCTGCGCGGGCCGGGGTGCGGGCCGGGGTGCGGCCTGAGGTGCGGAGCGAGGTGCCGTCCGGGGCGCCCGTCGCCGAGACCACCGAGCCCGGCCGTCCGGAACGCCTCGTAGCCTGACCCCCGGCATACTTCGGCCCCCGGCATACTTCGGCCCACGACGAACAGAGTGCGCTCTAGCCTGCGGACATGCCCATCACACGCCACGCGCAAGCCCAGGCGGTCCTCGCCGACAGCAGGTACGTGCCCCCTCCCGTACGCCAGGACGGCAGGACGGGAACGCTCGCCTGGCTCCGCGCGCACGTGTCCCGGTTCAGCGCCGGTGAGACCCACGCGCGCCGCCGCCACCTGGTCGTCGAGCGGCTGGCCACGGTGGACGCCGCCGAGCTGAGAGCGGCGGCCAGGGCCATGACCAGGGAACGGGACGGGCACTGGCGGGGCGTCCCCACGGCCGTGCTGGGAGCCGCGCTCGGGGTGGCCGACACGAGCGCCGTACCCGCAGCCGCGGCCGGCTACCTGTCAGGCGACGAGAGCCCCGAAGCCGACGCCGCCGTCGCCACGCTGCTCGGCCTGGCCGACCTTCCGGCGATCACGCTGCTCCTGCAAGGGCACGCCGCCACGGAGGCGCTGATCGAAACCGCGCTCACCCACGTACGGCACGGCGACGATGCGACCGCGCTCCCCCACACACGACACGAGGACGAGACCGCACTCACCCACGGACACGGGGACATCGCGACCGCGCTCCCCGGCGCACGACACGGCGGCGACGTCGACGCGCTGCTGCGCGAGACCCTCAGGCAGGACCCGCCGCTCAAGGCCACCCGCAGGCTGGACACGCGGACCGGCACGGAGGTGACGATCGACCTGGTGGCGGTCAACCGCGACCCGGACGTGTTCGTGCGGCCCGAGCGGTTCGAGCCGGATCGGGGCGACACTCCGCACCTGACCTTCGGCGCCGGCCTGCGACCCTGCCCCGCGCCCGCCCACGCGCTCGCCCTCGCGGCGGGCGTACTCGAAGCCCTGCTCGACGGGAGCCCCCGATGACCTTCCACGACCTGCACCGCCCCGGCGACCCGCTGCTGCTGCCGAACGCCTGGGACTACGGCTCCGCCGCGCTCCTGGCCGCGCGGGGCTTCCCGGCCATCGGCACGACCAGCCTCGGCGTGGCCGCCGCTTCCGGCAGGCCGGACGCGGCCGGCGCGACCCGGGCCGAGACCATCGAGCTGGCCGAGACCGTCAAGGATCTGGGCGTGCTGGTGACCGTGGACGTGGAGGGCGGGTTCAGCGACGATCCCGCCGAGGTGTCCGACCTGGTCGCGAGCCTGGCGGCGCTCGGGGTGGCCGGGGTCAACCTGGAGGACGGCCGCCCCGACGGCACGCTGCGGCCGATCGCACTGCACCAGCGGATCATCGAGGCCGCCAAGGGGCACGGGGTGTTCGTCAACGCCCGTACCGACACGTGCTGGCTGCGGACCGGCGACACGCGGGACCGCGTCCGCGCCTACGGCCACGCCGACGGCGTCTTCGTGCCGGGGCTGAGCGATCTGGGCGAGATCGCGGCGGTGGCGGCGAGCACGCCGCTGCCGCTCAACGTGCTCTACCAGCCTGGCGGCCCCACGCTGGCCGAGCTCGCCGGGGCGGGCGTGGCCAGGGTGAGCACGGGCTCGCTGCTCTACCGGGCGGCGCTCCAGGGAGCGCTGGCGACGGTGCTCGGCATCCGGGGAGAACCGACCCCTCAACTGCCGACATACGCCGAAATAACCGCGATGTTGCCGCGGCCGCGATAATCGAATCATGCGCTTCCAGATCCTCGGGCCCACCACTGTGCTGGGCGAGGACGGCCGGCCGATCCCCCTCGGGGGGCCGCGCGTGCGCGCCCTGCTCACGCTGCTGGCCCTGCACGCCGGCCGCATCGTCGGCGCGGAGCAACTCGTGGCCGGCATGTACGGCGCCCGGCCCCCCGAGGGCGTGGCCAACGCGCTGCAGTCGCAGGTGTCCAGGCTGCGCAGGTCGCTGGGCAAGGACCTGGTGGAGTTCCATCCGGCGGGATACCGGCTGGTCGCCGAGCCGCAGGAGGTGGACGCGCGCCGGTTCGAGCTACTGGCGCAGGCGGGCCGGCGGGCGCTGGCGAGCGGCGATCCCGGCCAGGCGGCCACGCTGCTGCGCGAGGGGCTGGACTTGTGGCGCGGGGCGCCACTCGCCGACGCCCCGCACGCCGAAGCCGCCGCCGCGGCGCTGGAGGAGCTCCGGCTGTCGGCCACCGAGGAGCGCGTGCAGGCGGACCTCGACCTCGGCAGGCACCGCGAGCTGGTCGGCGAGCTGCGTCAGCTCGCCACCGCCCACCCGCTGCGCGAGCGGCTGCGGGCCCAGCTCATGCGCGCCCTGTACGGCAGCGGCCGCCAGGCGGAGGCGCTGAGCGTCTACGACGAGGCCAGGAAGCTGCTGGACGACGAGCTGGGCGTCGAGCCGGGCGCCGAACTGGCCGCCGCCCACCTGGCCGTCCTACGGGCCGACCCGGCCCTCGGCACCCCGGCCACCTCGCGCCGGGCCGACCCGACGCTCGGCAACCCGACCGCCGCGCATCTGGCCGCACTACGAGCCGACCCGGACCGGGCCGGACCACAGGCCGGCTCGCCCGCCGCGAACCGGTCCAAGCAGGGGCTGCGGGCTCAGCTCACCAGCTTCGTCGGCCGGGCCGAGGAGCTGGCGCAGCTCAGCTCCCGGCTCTCGGCGAGCAGGCTCGTCACGCTGATCGGGCCGGGCGGCTCGGGCAAGACCAGGCTGGCCGGCGAGGCCGCCGAGCGGGCTCCCGGCGACGTGTGCTTCGTGCCGCTCGCGCCGGTCACCGAGAGCGCCGACGTGCCCCGGACCGTGCTGGCCGCGCTCGGGGTGCGCGACCCCCTGCTGCAGAACCGCGACAGGCCCGCCGTGGACCCGCTCACCCGGCTGCTCACCGCGCTGGCCGGCCGCAGGCTGCTGCTGGTGCTGGACAACTGCGAGCACCTCGTCGCCGCCGTCGCCGAGCTGGCGGACTCGCTCCTGGCCGCCTGCCCCGAGCTGCGCGTCCTGGTCACCGGACGCGAGGCGCTGGGCATCACCGGCGAGTCGATCATGCCGGTGTCGCCGCTGCGGGTGCCGCCGCCGGAGGCGGACAACCCGCTGGACTTTCCGGCGGTCCGGCTGTTCGCCGACCGAGCCGCCGCCGTCCGGCAGGGCTTCGCCATGGACGCGGGCAACCTCGCGCAGGTCGTGCACATCTGCCGGGCGCTCGACGGGCTGCCGCTGGCCATCGAGCTGGCCGCGGCGCGGCTGCGCACGCTGACGCTGGCCGACATCGCGGCCCGGCTGGACGACCGGTTCAAGCTGCTCGCGCGCGGCAGCAGGACGGCGCTGCCCCGGCACCAGACGCTGCACGCGGTCGTCGCGTGGAGCTGGGACCTGCTCGACGAGGACGAGCAGCGGATGGCCAGGGCGCTGACCGTGTTCGCCGGCGGTGCGCGGCCCGAGGCGGCCGAGCGGGTGTGCGGGCTGCCGGAGGAGGTGCTGTTCTCATTGACGGAGAAGTCGCTGGTGGAGGCGGACGGCGGCCGCTACCGGATGCTGGAGACGATCAGGGCGTTCTGCGCGGAGCGGCTGGCGGAGTCGGGCGAGGTGGCCGCGATCCGCGACGCGCACGCCGGCTACTACCTCGACCTGGCCGTCGAGGCCGACCCCCGGCTGCTCACCGGTGAGCAGCTCGCCTGGCTGGCCCGGCTCGACGAGGAGAGCGACGACCTCAACGCGGCGGTGCGCTGGACGGTCGAGTCGGGGCGGCTGGAGATGGGGATGCGGCTGCTGGCCCACAGCGCCTGTTACTGGTGGATGCGCGGCCACCGCGCGAGCTGCGCCGTCCTGGCCACCGAGCTGCTGGCCGCGCTCGGCCCCACCCGGTTCGACGGCCGGGACGAGGAGTACGTCATGTGCGTGCTCGTCGCCGCCTGGACGGGCACCGTCGACGCGGAGGTCCACGCGCGGCTGGGTGAGGTGCGGGAGCTGGTCCCGTACGCGTACGTGCCCACGCGGGTGGAGTTCCTGATGATGTTGTTGTCCTCCTTCACCGGGCCGCCCGGCGACTTCGAGGAGATGTACACCACGTTCCTGACCGGTGTCCATGTCCTTCCGCCGTGGCAGCGGGCGTTGTCCTCCTTCGGCGCGGCGTTCGTGCTGCAGACCATGGGCCGGATCGACGAGGCACGGGCCGAGTTCGAGTACAGCCTGGCCGCGTTCAAGGGCATCGGGGAGCGGTGGGGCGCCGTGCTGGTGTTGTCGGGGCTCGCCTCCATGCACCAGCAGGAGGGCGACCACACCCGCGCGTACGCGCTGGCCGACGAGGCGCTGACGCTGGCGCGCGACCTGGGCGCCAAGACGGAGATCGCCGAGGGCCTGTGCCGCAGGGCCGACGCGCTGCACGGCCTGGACGACCTGGCGGGCGCGCGGGCCGACTACGTGCTCGCGGCCGAGTTGTCCCGCCGCAACGGCTCGATGGAGGTTCTGGCCTGGGCGCATTGCGGCCTGGGCGAGGTGGCGCTGTCGTACGGCGACCTGGAGGAGGCGCGCGCCCTGCTGACGAAGGCCCACGACGAGTGCCCCGGCGAGTGGTACAGCGCCAGGGACACCGCCACGCGCATCGACGCCGCGCTGGCCGGGCTCGCCCGGATGGTCAGCGAGCGGTAGGCGGGCCGTCAGCGGCTCCCCGGACAGTGGGCGCCATGAGAACCCAATGGTCCTGCCTGGCCATCGCCTGCCTGGCCACGTTGCTGCTCTCGCTCGACCTCACGGTCCTGCATCTGGCCCTGCCCGGGCTGGTCACCGACCTCGGCGCGAGCTCCACGCAGCTCCTGTGGATCGGCGACATGTACGGCTTCGCGCTGGCCGGCCTGCTCGTCACCATGGGCAACCTCGGCGACCGCATCGGCCGCAAGCGCCTGCTGCTGATCGGCGCCGCCGCGTTCGGGGCGGCCTCGATCGTCACCGCCTACGCGCCCAGCGCCGAGCTGCTGATCGCGGCCAGGGCGCTGCTGGGGGTGGCGGCCGCGACGATCATGCCGTCCACCCTGTCCATCATCAGGAACGTCTTCACCGAGCCCGGCGAGCGCACGGCGGCCGTCGGCATCTGGAGCGGGATGAGCGCGGCCGGCTTCGCGCTGGGGCCGGTGCTCGGCGGCCTGCTGCTCGACCACTTCTGGTGGGGCTCGGTCTTCCTGATCAACGTGCCCGTCATGCTGCTGGTCGTGGTGGGCGGCGCCCTGGTGCTGCCCGAGTCGCGCAACCCGCACGCGGGCCGGATCGACCTGCTCAGCGCCGTCCTGTCCTTCGCCGGTGTCGTGACGGTCATCTACGCGATCAAGGAGGCCGCGCACCGGGGCGCCGGCCACGCCGACGTGCTCGCGGCGGGCGCGGCCGGGATCGTGTTGTTGTCGGTGTTCGTGTGGCGGCAGACGCGGCTGGCCGAGCCGCTGATCGACGTGCGGCTCTTCCGCCGCAGGGCGTTCAGCGCGTCCATCGTCACGAACCTGCTGGCGATCTTCTCCATGACCGCCATGATGCTGATGTTCGCGTGGTACCTGCAGCTGGTGCTCGGCTGGTCGCCGCTCCAGGCGGGGCTCGCGCAGCTCCCCGGCGGCCTGAGCGGCGCGGTGGGCGGCATCCTGGCCGCCCGGCTCATCCGCCACATCGGCCGGAACGGCGTGGTCGCGCTGGGCCTGGCCATGAACGCGGCCTCGTTCCTCTACTACTCGACCCTGGGCACCGAGCTGAACTACCTCGCCCTGCTCCCCGCCATGATCATCGGTGGGATCGGCGTCGGGTTCGCCTTCACCGTCAACAACGACAACGTGCTGGCCACCGCCCCAAGGGAACGCGCCGGGGCGGCGGCCGCGGTGTCGGAGACGGCCTTCGAGCTGGGCGGGGCGCTCGGCATCGGGATCCTGGGCAGCGTGCTGAACAGCGCCTACCGCGCCAACCTGGAGCTGCCGGCCGGCGTCGCCGCGGAGGCCGCGCGCGAGTCGATCGCCGGGGCGGTCGGCGTGGCCGCCGCACTGCCCCCCGAGCAGGCCGACCGGCTCGTACGGGCGGCGCAGGCGGCCTTCATCGAGGGCGTGCACCTGACCTCGATCGTCACCGCGAGCCTGCTGGCCGTGGTGGCCCTGCTCGCCCTGGTGGGGCTGCGCGGCGTGCCCAAGGTCATCCCGGAGGAGGTCCTGGCCCCCGCGCACGGGTGATCAGGCGATGGGGTTGGTGGGGCACGGGCGGGTGGTCGTCGGGGAGAGCCCGTCGAGCCGCCCGCCGATCATCCGGGCGATGCCCTCGATGGTCTCGATGCCCGTGCCCTCGCCCGGTTGCTGATCCGTCTGCACCGACAGCAGCAGGTCGCGTCCCGGCCCCGCCACGCGCCCGTAACTCGTGACGGCCCAGGTGTTGTGGATGAACGGCCGCGGCGTCCACCCGTTCTTGAGCGCCGCCCGGTCCCCTGGCCGCGCGGCGGCGCTGACGCCCCACGCCTGGTCCTTCTGCACCTGCCCCATCAGCCCGAGCACCAGCCCGCGATCCGCCGCGGACAGCCCCTTACCCCCCTTGATCAGCACCTGGAGCAAGCGGATGCGGTCGGCGGGGCTGGTGGTGGTGCCGCCCCAGAAGCGGCTGGGCCCCGGCGTGGTCTCCCGGAGGCCGAGCCGGGCGTAGAAGGCGCTCATCGCGCCGCCGCCGCCGACGCGCGACCACATCGCGTCGGCGGCGCTGTTGTCGCTCTCCTTGATCATGCGGTCCGCCAGGTCGCGCTCCCCCTCGTCGAGACCGCCGCTCCGCCGGAGCAGCAGCGCGGCGAGGATGTCCACCTTGGCGCCGCTGGCGGTGATCATGTCGTGCTGGTGCTCGCCCCGGCCCAGCCTGACCCCGCTGACCAGGTCGAGCGCGCCGTAGACGATCCGCCCGGGGCGTTTGCTCACGTAGCGGGAAATGTCGCGTTCAAGCCGGACACGGGCGCGGCCGGAACCGGCTCTGTCCGGAAATTTCATGACGCATCGCGCCACCTTCACCGGCACGTCCACCGCGACGGGCACCACCGGCGCCCGGCCGTTCCCGCACCCCCCCGCGAGCGCCAGCCCACACCAGGCGACCATCCACTGAGCACGCACGCGCCAACCCCCGTGATCGGTTCGGGGGATCCCAGGAGCATGCCCGGCCTGGTGGCGGGCGCCATCACACCCGGTGCTTTCCTGGTCAGACCTTCAGCACGACCTTGCCGACCGTACGGCGTCCCGCCAGGTCGGCCAGCGCCCTGCGGGCCTCGGAGAGCGGATAGGAGCCCCCGGCCAGCGGCCTGACGGCTCCGGTGGCGGTGAGGTGCAGCAACTCGCCGAGCTCGGGCCTGTCGATCCCGCGCGCGGCCAGCATCGGCTTGAGCCAGAAACCGGCGACACCCTGGTTGCCGGCGGTGAGCCGGGCCGGATCCACCACGGGCGCGGGCTCGCCCGACGACGTCCCGTACGTCACCAGCCGTCCGAAAGCGGCCAGCGCGACCAGCGCGGCCTCGAACACGGCCCCGCCCACCGCGTCGAGGACGACGTCCACGGGCCGGCCGCGGTTGGCCTCGATGACACGCTCGGCGTAGCCGTCGGCACCGCCGTCCACCGCGGCGTCCGCGCCCAGCTCCAGGGCCAGCGCCCGCTTCTCCGCCGTGGACGCGGTCGCGATCACCCGCCCGGCCCCGAACACCCCGGCGAGCTGCACGGCCAGGCTGCCCACCCCGCCGGCCCCCGAGTTCACCACGACGCTCTCCCCCGCCCGCAACCGCGCCGACGAGCGCAGCAGGTGCCAGGCGGTCAGCCCCTGGACCAGCAGCGCGAGCGCCTTTTCCGCCGCGAGCGCCTCGGGCACCACGACCAGGTCGCCGGCGCCCAGCACCGCCCTGGTCGCGAACCCGTTCGCGGTGAACCCCATCACCCGCCGCCCCTGCGGGTCCCGCCCGATCACCTCGTTGCCGGGGATGAACGGCAGGCGGTCGGGCCGCGCGTAGTGCCCGGCGATCTGCCGTACGTCGGCGAAGTTCACCCCCGCCGCCTCCACGTCGATCGGCACCTGCCCCGGCCCCACCACCGGATCGGGCAGCTCTGCCTCTTCGAGCACCTCTGGCCCGCCGTAACGGGCGAACTGAATGGCACGCATGGATCCCCCTTGATCACCTCGACATGACTCAGGGTAACCGTCAGAGGTGTTCGGCCAGGAAGGTGGCGGTCGCGTCCACGGCCTGCGTGACGTGCGGCTCACGGTCGTAGAGGTCGATGTGCTGCTTGGCGTCGACCCAGACGAGCCGCTTCGGCTCGTCGAGCCGCTTGAACACCTCCTCGGCCCCCTCGGGCGAGCAGAACCGGTCGATCACCCCGTGCACGATCAGCGCGGGCTTCGGCGACAGGAAGTCGGCTCCCATCATGTTGTCCAAGGTCAGCAGCTCGCGCGCGCTCGCTCTGGTCACGGTGTTCGACCAGGACGGCGAGGCGCCGCGCTCGGTGCCGTAGTAGGCGTACGGCTCGTCGCCCGGCATGGCGGCCGCGCCCTGCTCGGCCACGGCGGGCACGTACTCGACGGGCCCGCCCCGGTCCTCGCGCTCCAGCACGGCGGTGAGGTCGCCCAGAGCAGCCTGGTAGTCCATCCCCGATCGCATGGCGTAGGGGTTGTTGTACGCCCCGGCGATGCCGACAAATGTCCGCACCCGAGGCTCAAAAGCAGCAAATTTCAGGGCGTACCCGCCGCCGAGGCAGATCCCGACCACCCCGATCCGCTCCGGGGCCACCTCGGGCCGCGACCGCAGGAACGACACGGCCGCCCGCAGATCCCGCGACTTGCCCTGCGGATCCTCCGCATGGCGCGGCATCCCTTCGGACTCCCCCCAGTTGCGGTGGTCGAAGGCCAGCGTGGCGTATCCGCGCTCCGCCAGCCTCGCCGCGTACAACCCGGTGACCTGGTCGCGCACCCCGGTGAACGGCCCGGTGAAGACCAGGCCGGGATGCGGCCCCACGCCGTCCGGCACCCGCAGGTCACCGGCCAGCGCGAGGCCGTCCACGGTGAAGTCAACTCTCATGCCACCAAGTGTGCGCTAAGAGTCGAATCCCAGCCCCATCCGGTCCAGCGTGCGCAACCACAGATTGCGCCGCCCCTCGTGCTCGTCCGCCTGGGCGATCGACCACCGGGTGAGCTGGATCACCCCGGAGCGCACCGGCTCCGGCGGGAACGGGATGGGCTTCTCCCGCACCATCCGCAGCTCGGTGCGCTCGGTGCGCTCGCCCGACAGCAGGTCGAGCATGACGTTCGCGCCGAACCTGGTGGCCCCGACGCCCATGCCGGTGTAGCCGGCGGCGTAGGCCAGCCGCCCGCCGTGCGCCTGCCCGTAGAAGGCGCTGAACCGGCTGCAGGTGTCGATCACACCGCCCCATCGGTGGGTGAACCGCACGTCGCCGAGCTGCGGGAAGGTGGCGTAGAAGTGCCCGGCCAGCTTGACGAAGGTCTCGTCGCGCTGGTCGTACTCGGGTTTGACCAGGCCGCCGTTGTAGTAGACGGCGTCATAGCCGCCCCACAGGATGCGGTTGTCGTCGGTCAGCCGGTAGTAGTGGAAGCGGTTGCCCGAGTCGCCGACGCCCTGCCGGTTGCGCCAGCCCACCTCGGCGAGCCGGCCGGCGGTCAGCGGCTCGGTCATCAGGACGTAGTCGTACACCGGGACCACGAAGTGCTTGAGCCGGCGCAGCAGCGGCGGGAACACGCCGGTGCCCAGCGCCACCCGGCGGGCGGCGACGGTCCCGTGCGGCGTGCGCAGCTCGATCGTGGCGCCGTCGTCGTGCAGGGAGCGGACGGGGCTGCGCTCGTAGACCCGCACGCCGAGCCGCAGGCACGCCGCGCGCAGCCCCCAGGCCAGCCTCGCCGGGTCGAGCATGGCGCAGCCGCTGCGCTCCCAGAGCCCGCCCAGATAGGTCGGCGAGCCGACCTCGGCCCGCACCTGCCGCTGGTCGAGCGGCTGGTAGTCGAGCCCCAGCTGCGAGATGAGGTCGAGGTGCTCGCCCAGCGCGTCGAGCTGCCACGGCTCGGTGGCCACGTGCAGCTCGCCGGTGCGCTCGAAGGAGCAGTCGACGCCGTAGCGCTCCAGCGTGCGCTCGATCTCGTCGAGGTTCGCCACGCCCAGGCGCTCCAGCCGGCCGATCTCCTCCGGCCACCGCTCCAGCCCGTTGGCCAGGCCGTGGGTGAGGGTCGCCATGCAGAACCCGCCGTTGCGGCCGCTGGCCGCCCAGCCGATCCTGCGCCCTTCGAGCAGGACCACGTCCAGCGCGGGGTCGCGTTCCTTGGCCATCAGGGCCGTCCACAGGCCGGAGAAGCCGCCGCCGACGACGACCAGGTCGGCGCGGGTGTCGCGATCGAGCCGCGGCAGCGGCTCGGGTCTGGCCGGACTGTCCAGCCAGTACGGCTTGCGCTCCGCGTCAGCCAGCGCCTTCAGCGGATCCACACATTCCACGTCCCTACGAAAGGCGTCGGAGTCAGTTTCGGCGCCGCGCCGCCACCGCGTTGGCGATCGCGATCAGCACGCCGATGCCGAAGATCAGCGTACCCATGACGTTGACCTGCGCCGGGATCCCGGTCTTGACCGCGCCGACGATCCACAGCGGGAAGGTGACGGTCGAGCCGTTGACGAAGCTGGTCACCACGTAGTCGTCGATGGACAACGCGAACGACAACATCGCGCCCGCCAGCACGCCCGGCATGATCGCCGGCAGCGTCACCTGCCGGAACGTCCCCCAGGCCGTGGCCCCGAGGTCCCTGGCCGCCTCCTCCAGCGAGGGGTCGAGCGTGACGACCCGCGCCCGCACCGTGACGACCACGAACGAGAGCGAGAACAGCACGTGCGCGATGATGATCGTGTTCGCGTCGCGGGGCAGGTTGCCGGAGACGAACAGCGACAACAACGACGCGCCCATGACCAGCTCAGGCGTGGAGATGGCGGCGAAGACCAGGAAGTTCGTGAGGCCCTTGCCGCGGAAGCGGTGCCGGCCGATGGCCAGCCCGAGCATGGTCCCGATCACCACCGTGACGATGGTGCTGACCAGCGCGATGACCAGCGAGTTCTGCAGCGCCTCGGTCAGGTCGGAGATCTCGAAGAGCTCGGCGTACCACCGGAGGGTGAAGCCCTGCCAGGAGGTGTTCGACTTGCTCTGCTTGTCGTTGAACCCGAACAGGATCATCACGGCGATCGGCGACGACAACCAGGCGATGATCAGCCAGGTGTAGCCGTGCAGCAGCCGGTCGCCCAGCCTCGCCCGCCTCATCGGGCCGCCGCCTGCAGGACGTTCTCGGTGCCGAGCGCCCTGGCGTAGACGAAGATGCCCACGAGCAGCACCGCCATCAGCGTGAACGACAGCGCGGAGGCCGTCGGGTAGTTCTGGTTCGTCAGGTACTCGGTCTGGATGATGTTGCCGATCATCGTGTTCGACGTGCCGCCCAGGATCGCCGCGTTGATCGGGTCGGCCGTCGCGGGCACGAACGTCATCAGCACCCCGGCGAACACCCCGGGCAACGACAGCGGCAGCACCACCCGCCGGAAGGCGCCCGTCCGCGTGGCGTACAGGTCCTGGGCCGCCTCCACCACCCGCGGGTCCACCCGCTCCAGCGCCACGTAGATCGGCAGGATCATGAACGGCAGGAAGTTGTACGTCAGCCCGCCCACCACCGCGAACGTCGTGGCCAGCACGTGGAAGCCCTCGGGCAGCAGCCCCGAGTCCTTCAGCGTGCCCAGCAGGATGCCGTTGTCCGACAACAGGAAGTTCCACGCGATCGTCCGCAACACGAACGAGACGAAGAACGGGAGCAGCAGCAGGAACAGGTAGACCGACTTGCGCGTGCCGCCCTTGAAGGCGATCCAGTACGCCACCGGATAGCCGATCACCAGCATGGCCACCGTGGCGAGCCCGCCGTAGAGCAGGGAGCGCAGGAGCTGGGTGCTGTACCTGCCGATGGCGTCGCCGTAGTTGGAGAAGCTGAACGTCATGGCGAAGCCGTCGATGCGGTTGCCGGTCTGCAGGGAGACCGAGGCCATCGCGGCCATGGGCACGACCAGGAAGATCGCCAGCCACAGCCAGCTCGGCAGCGCGAGAAGATAGGGGGTGAGCCGCCGCATCGTTATGCCTGGGTGATGGACTGGAAGATCCGGTTGAAGACCTGCTCCTGCGCGGTGGTCAGGCTGGTGTAGTTGTGCAGCTTGGCGTAGTCGGCCTCGGTCGGGAACATGAGCGGGCTGTCGACCATGTCCTCCAGCGCCTTCTTGTCCTTGCCCTTGGCCGTCCCGGCCTTCTCCCTGAGCAGGTCCTGCACGGCCGGGACCGGGCTGACGAACTGGATGTACTCATTCAGTTCGGCGGCCACGGCGGGCTGGTAGAGGTAGTCCATCAGCATGAGCGCGTCCACCGGGTTGGCGGCGCCCTTGGGGATGAGCATGTTGTCGGTCCAGATCGTGCCGCCCTCCTCGGGCACCACGAACTTGACGGGCTCGCCGGCGAGCTGGCGCTGGAAGACGTCGCCGGACCAGGCCATGGTCAGCCAGATGTCGCCCTTGGCCACAGCGTCCAGGTATCCCTGGTCGTAATATTTCCGTACAATTCCGGCGTCGCGCTGCGCCTTCAGCTTCTCCCCGGCCTTCTTCCAGTCGTCCTCGGTCGACTTCTCCGGATCGATGCCCAGCGCGAACATGCCGAAGTTGCCGATCTCCTGGGCGTCGGCCATCATGCCCACCCGCCCCTTGTACTTGGGGTCGAACAGCGCCTCGATGCTGGTGATGTCGTCCTTGACGAACTCGGTGTTGTACGCGATGCCGGTCACCCCGGAGGTGTACGGAACCGTGTACTTGTTCCCGGGGTCGTAGGCCCGCTCCTTGTACTTCTGGCCCGCGTTGGCCGCGAAGTTGGGCAGCTTCGTGTGGTCGAGCGGCACGGCGTAGCCGAGCTCGATCATGTGCTGGAGCTGGATGCCGTTGGTCATGACGACGATGTCGTAGCCCAGCGACTGGCCGGCGCGGAGCACGGGATCGGACTTGCCGAAGAACTCCGCGTTCTCCTGGATGACCTCCTTGTACTCGTAGGAGATGCCGCTGTCCTTCGTGAACTGCTCCAGCGGGGCCTTGTCCTCGGGCATGTACTCGGGCCAGTTGGCGAAGACGACCTTGCCGTGCTTGCTCTGCTGGGCCCAGAAGTCCTTGACCGCGTCGGCCTTCGGCGGGGCGGCCTTCTGACCCTGCACGCCGCAGGCGGCGAGGGCGAGCCCGGCGGCGGAGTATCCGGCCAGCCGGAAGACGTCACGACGGGTACGGATGCGAGGGAGGTGCGGACGGGGGTTCATGGGGTGCTATCAACTTCCAATCACGTACGAGTGCTGCGCCTGCCACGACAACCACACGGAGTCGCCCCGCTCCGCCGTCGCCGTGGCGTCATTCGCGTTCTGCTGGAACACCGTGACCTCGGCCCCGTCGGCGAGACTCACGGCGTAGCTGTTGTAGGTGCCCAGGTAGACCACCTCGGCCACGGTGCCGCGCACCGCACTCAGCCCGGCACCGGGCTCCTCCGTGCCGATGACGATCTTCTCGGGCCGCACGGTCACGGTGACCGCGCCGTCGTGGCCGGGCACCAGCACCCGGCCGCCGCCGATCGTCAGCTCGCCCCCGGCCGCGGTGCCGGCGAGCAGGTTGGAGGTGCCGATGAAGCCGGCCACGAACGCGGACGCGGGCCGCTCGTAGATCTCGCGCGGCCTGGCGAGCTGCTCGACCCGCCCGTCGTTCATGACCGCGATCCGGTCGCTCATGGTCAGCGCCTCGTTCTGGTCGTGCGTCACGTACACGAACGTGATGCCGACCTCGCGCTGGATGCGCTTCAGCTCGATCTGCATGGCCTGGCGCAGCTTGAGGTCGAGCGCCCCGAGCGGCTCGTCGAGCAGGAGCGCCCTGGGCCGGTTGACCAGGGCGCGGGCCAGCGCGACGCGCTGCTGCTGGCCGCCGGACATCTCGCGCGGCCGGCGCTTCTCCCGGCCGGTGAGGTCGACGATCTCCAGCATCTCGCCGACCCGCCGCTTGACCTCCTCCTGCGGCGTCCTGCGCTGCTTGAGGCCGAACGCCACGTTGTCCCAGACGCTCATGTGCGGGAAGAGCGCATAGGACTGGAAGACCATGTTGACGTCACGCTTGTTCGGCGGAACGTTCGTGACGTCCTTGCCGAGCAGCTTGACGACGCCCTTCGTGGGCTCCTCGAAGCCGGCGACCATCCGCATGGTCGTGGTCTTGCCGCAGCCGGATGGGCCGAGGAGGGAGAAGAACTCCCCCTCGGCGATGCCCAGTGTCACGCCCCTGACCGCCTGGACGACCTCGCCATGCGAGAGGTACTCCTTGACGACGCCCTCAAGCTCTATCGCATACAGCTCAGTCATCCCAGGATTCGTCCTATTCGCCGATGTAGTGCATGACGTGCTTGACCCGGGTGTAGTCGTGCAGGCCGAACACCGACAGGTCCTTGCCGTAGCCGGAGTGCTTGAAGCCGCCGTGCGGCATCTCCGACACGAACGGGATGTGGGTGTTGACCCAGACCACGCCGAAGTCCAGCCGGTTGGACATCCGCATCGCGCGGCCGTGGTCGGAGGTCCAGACGGAGCCGCTCAGGCCGTACTTGACGTCGTTGGCCTTGGCCAGCGCGTCGGCCTCGTCGGTGAACGTCTGGACGGTGATGACGGGGCCGAAGACCTCGTTCTGCACCATCTCGTCGTCCTGGCGCAGGCCGTCCACGATCGTCGGCGCGAAGAAGTAGCCCTTGTCGCCGACCCGCCGGCCACCGGTGAGCACCTTGGCGTGCCCGGGCGTCCGCTCGATGAAGCCCTGCACCTTGGCGAGCTGGCTCTCGTTGTTCAGCGGCCCGTAGAGCGCTTCCTCGTTGCTCAGGTCACCGGTCACGGTGCCGGCCGCGGCCTCGGTCAGCGCGGCCACGAACTCGTCGTGCACGCTCTCCTGCACGAGCACCCGGCAGGCCGCGGTGCAGTCCTGGCCGGCGTTGTACAGGCCCGCGGTCGCGATGTCGGCGGCGGCCCTGGCCAGGTCCTTGACGTCCTCGAAGACCACGACCGGCGCCTTGCCGCCGAGCTCCAGGTGCACCCGCTTGAGGTCGTCGGCCGCGCTGCGCGCCACCGACATGCCCGCGCCCACCGAGCCGGTGATCGCGACCATGGACGCGGCCGGATGGCCGACCACCAGCGCGCCGGTCTCGCGGTCGCCGGCCACGACGTTGAAGACGCCCGCGGGCAGCACGCTGCCCAGGATGTCGGCCAGCACCAGCGTGGAGGCCGGCGTGGTGTCGGACGGCTTCAGCACGATCGTGTTGCCGGCCGCCAGCGCCGGGGCGATCTTCCAGACCGCCATCATCATCGGATAGTTCCACGGCGTGACCTGGCCGATCACGCCGATCGGCTCGTGCCTGATGACGCTGGTGTGCTCGGCCAGGAACTCGCCCGCCGTCGGCCCCTCCAGGGTGCGCGCCGCGCCCGCGAAGAAGCGGAAGTGGTCGGCGGCGACCGGGGTCTCGTCCTCGGCCATGCGGGCCCGCGGCTTGCCGGTGTTGCGGCACTCGGCGTCGTTGATCTCATCAGCCCGCGCGTCGATCGCGTCGGCGACCTTGAGCAGCAGGTTCGCCCGCTCACCCGCGGTGGTCCTGCCCCACGACCCGAACGCGGCGGCGGCCGCGGCGAACGCGGCGTCGACGTCCTCGGCGCCCGAGACAGGAGCCTGCACGTACGCCTCACCCGTGCAAGGATCGATGATGTCGGAGAATCGGCCGCTCTTGGCGTCCACGAACTCCCCGTTGACGAAGTTCTGCAGACGGGTGGTCAAAGTGACCTCCTCGGGATGTGGCTGAGATGCCGCGACTCTTACAGAGCAAGGGCATCCGGACAAGGGATTTCGTGGCGAAGATATCAAATTGCTACGAATTCGCTTGACAGACTGCCAAGAACTGACACCATGTCGCACCAGGACGGCAACCGAGTGGGAACGCCCCCGTTACGCCGCTCCGCTAGGAGGACACCGCTCGATGACGACGCCGCCCCGCGTTCGCCGGAACAATCCGAGCGCCGGTCCCGTGGTGCTCGACGATCTGTCGAAGCAGATCATCGAGCAGCTCCAGGCCGACGGGCGCATGCCGTACGCGGCGATCGGCAAAGCGGTCGGCCTCTCGGAGGCCGCGGTGCGCCAGCGGGTGCAGCGGCTGCAGGACGCGGGTGTCATGCAGATCGTCGCGGTCACCGACCCTCTCACGCTCGGCTTTCCCCGTCAGGCGATGATCGGGGTCAACTGCGAGGGCGATCTGGACTCGGTGGCCGACGAACTGGCAGCCATCAGCGAGATCGACTACGTGGTGCTCACGGCGGGCTCCTTCGACGTGATCGTGGAAGTGGTGTGCGAGGGCGACGGGCACCTGCTGGAGATCCTCAGCAAGATCCGCGCCATTCCGGCCGTCCGGGCGACCGAGTCCTTCGTGTACCTGAAGCTGCGCAAGCAGACGTATTCCTGGGGCACCCGCTAACGCGTGCCCCAGGAATGCCTCACCTGACGGGCTCCGGCGCGCGGGCGTCGACGATGGGCAGGATCGGCGTGTCGGCCGAGCGGACCAGGCGCGGGCCCTGCGGGCCGAAGACCGCCCGCGGCTCGGGGAAGGCGGCCAGCAGCGCCAGGTAGAGCAGCCCCGCGACCGCGAGACCGACCGGAAGCGAGATGTCCACCCCGCCGGCCAGGTCGCCGAGCGGCCCCACGAACTGGCCCGGCAGGTTCACGAACATCAGCGCCAGCCCGGCGGAGACCACCCAGGCGCTCAGCCCGCGCGCGTTCCAGCCGTGCGTGAACCAGTAGCGTCCACCGCGCTGGCGCCGGTTGAAGACCTGCAGCGCCTCGGGGTCGTACCAGCCCCTGCGGGTCACGTAGCCGAGCATCATGATCACCATCCACGGCGCGGTGCACGTGATGATCAGCGTGGCGAACGTGGAGATGCTCTGCGTGAGGTTCGCGGCGAAGCGGCCGACGAAGATGAACACGATCGACAACGTGCCGATGAGCACCGTCGCCTGCACCCGGGAGAAGCGCGGGAAGACGCTGGAGAAGTCCAGGCCCGTGCCGTAGAGGGCGGTCGTGCCGGTGGACATGCCGCCGATCAGCGCGATGAGGCAGACGGGGACGAAATACCAGCCGGGTGAGACGGCCAGCAGCCCGCCGACGTAGTTGGGGGCGGCCGGGTCCATGTACTCGGCGGCCTTGGCGGCGATGATCGAGGCGGTGGCCAGGCCGAAGAAGAAGGGCAGGATGGTGGCGATCTGCGACATGAACGCGGCGGCCATCACCCGCGAGCGCGGCGTGTTCGCCGGGATGTAGCGGGACCAGTCGCCCAGGAAGGCGCCGAAGGAGACCGGGTTCGACAACACGATCAGGGCCGCGCCGATGAACGACGGCCAGAACAGCGGGTCGCCGGCCGCCAGGGCGCCCGGGTAGGAGGGGTCGAAGTCGCCGGCGAAGGCGAAGACGCCCAGGACGAACAGCAACGACGCCGCCGTGACCGCGATCTTGTTGACGAGCAGCATGAAGCGGAAGCCGTACACGCAGACGATGAGCACGAGGACGGCGAAGAGCGCGTACGCGACGCCGAACGACACATCCGTGTCCGGCAGCCCGGCCAGCCGGTGGGCGCCGCCGACCAGTGCGTCGCCCGACGACCACACGGAGATCGAGAAGAACGCGATCGCGGTCAGCAGGGACAGGAAGGAGCCGACGACCCGGCCGTGCACGCCCAGGTGGGCCGAGGAGGAGACGGCGTTGTTGGTGCCGTTCAACGGCCCGAACAACGACAGCGGCGCCAGGATCAGCGCGCCGACCACCAGCCCGAGCACGGTCGCGGCCAGCCCCTGCCAGAACGACAGGCCGAACAGGATGGGGAAGGCCCCGAGCACGCAGGTCGCGAAGGTGTTGGCGCCGCCGAACGCCAGCCTGAACAGGTCCAGGGGGCGCGCGGTGCGGTCGGCGTCGGGGATGCGCTCGACCCCGTAGGTCTCGATCTCGGTGATGCTGCCGCTCATGTGCGCTTCTCCTGCATCGCTAGCAAGCTGACGAGGTCGTAGGCCACGTGGGAGGCCGCGACCGCGGTGATCTCCGCGTGGTCGTAGGCGGGGGCCACCTCGACCACGTCGGCCCCGATGAGGTTGCGGCCGGCGAGACTGCGCAGGATCTCCAGCAGTTCGCGGCTGGTCAGGCCGCCCGCCTCCGGCGTGCCCGTGCCGGGGGCGTGGGCCGGGTCGAGCACGTCGATGTCGACGGAGACGTACAGCGGGCGGTCGCCGATCCGCTGCCCCAGCAGGTCGATCACCTCGTCCAGCCCGCGGCGCAGCACGTCGGCCGCGGTCACGATGCCGAAGCCGAGCCGCTGGTCCTCCTGCAGGTCCGCCTTGCCGTAGAGGGAGCCCCGGATGCCCACGTGGCTCAGCGCCTCGGTGTCGAGGATCCCCTCCTCGACGGCCCGCCGGAACGGGGTGCCGTGCGTGTACTCGGCCCCGAAGTAGGTGTCCCAGGTGTCCAGATGGGCGTCGAAGTGCACGAGCGCCACCGGGCCGTGCTTCTTGGCGGCCGACCGCAACAGCGGGAGCGCGATCGTGTGATCGCCGCCGATGGTGACGAGCCGGGCGTCCAGCTCGTCGGCGGCGGCCTCGATGGTCTCGATCGCGGCGCCGATGTCGAACGGATTGACCGCGATGTCACCGGCGTCGGCCACCTGCGCCTGCTCGAACGGGGCGATGTCCAGCCCCGGATGGTACGGCCGCAACAACCGCGAGGCCTCCCTGACCGCGGCCGGGCCGAACCTGGCGCCCGGCCGGTAGGACACGCCGCTGTCGAAGGGCACGCCCACGACCGCGACGTCCGCCCGCTCGACCTGGTCCAGCCGAGGCAGCCGGGCGAAGGTGGCGGGGCCGGCGAAGCGTGGGATCTTACTGGAGTCGACGGGGCCCATGTTCATGCGGCCAGTGTTCGCCATGCCGCTGACCTGGGACAATTGTCGCCATCACGAAGTATGGCGACCCGCGTTGTGGCTGACCACAAACGAGGGTGAGCGGGCGGCGATGTCCCGCCTCCCGCTCACCTTTCAGCCGGTCCTTACGGGCGGGCCAGGGCGTACACCTTGGTGCCGGCGACCTTGAGCACCTTGCAGTAGTACTCGGGGCCGGCCTGGTTGGCGGCGACGTTACATGCCTTCGCGCCCGCGGTCGTGTACGAGTACCACTGGACGATGACCTCCGCGTTGGCCGTACCCGGCGTGACGGCGGCGAACATGGCGGTGGAGATGGCGGCGGCGGCCACTCCCGTGGACAACCGCTTCAGGGCAGTCTTCATCGGAACATTCCTCCCGAAAACCTCGAAATTGCCTTTATGGGATGCCCAGGCATATGCATGGACGATAGCGGCGGAAGGCGTCGGGCCGCAACAAGATCGTCGCTGCTATTTTTACCAACCGAATACCCCTATTTGCCTCAGTCAGTCAATTGGAGAGTCGCTATCTCCCACGCCCGCAGAGGAAGCCGGACGACTCCCTCGGAGACCGGCACCGGGGCCCCGGGACGCCCGCGCAGGTCGGCCTGCCTGGCGTGGGAGAACGCGCCCTCGATGACCGCCTCCGTGTCGTCGGGCGTCAGCGCCACCACGCGCAGCTCCCGCCACCCGTCCCGATTCCGGAGCGAGGTCATCACCACGCCCTCCCCCGTCACCGAGAGCCCCGCCGCCGGCGGGGGCAGGGGCAGGGCCGGCGCGCCCGAGCCCGGCACCACCAGCAGGTCGTGCCGGAAGGACTCCGCCTGCGGGACCACGTCCTGCCAGGAGCCCTGGTAGGGCATCAGCGCCAGGCTGACCGAGCGCAGCCCGCGCGACTGCGCGGCCGGGGTCGGGAGCTGGGGACCGGCCGGTTCGGGGCGCAGGACGTTGCGGTTGCGGGAGAGGTAGCCGACCGAGCGCAGCAGCGTGAGCGCCAGCTCGTCGTCCACCAGCTCGTATTCCGTCACGTGCTCCAGCAGCGCGGCCGCACCCCCTGACGCCACCCAGCCGGAGGCCGGGAAGGTGGGCAGCGGGGTCTCGCCGCAGCCGCCCTCCGCGGTGAGCCCACGGGTGACGACCGCGAACTGCCCCTCGGCGTGCGACTGCGCGGCCGGGGCCGGCAGCGGCACGTGCAGGCGGACCCGGTGGTCGGCGCAGCGGTTGTCGAACGCGACGTTGAGCCGGACGAAGGGCTCGCCCGCGCGCAGTTCGACGCGGGTGGTGACGACGGTCTCCTCCGCCCGCAGGGAGCGCTCGGCGGCGGGCAGCTCGGGCGCGCCGTCGATCCCGTCGCCCTTGGCGGGCCACCGGTAGGTGCGCCGCACGTCCACCACCGCCACCAGCGGCCCCGAGCAGACCAGCTCGGCCCGGACGAACTCCGGCTCCGACACGATCCGGTCCGACAGGGGCGGCGCGTAGTTGTAGGTGTCGCCGACGTCGCCGCCGTCCTCGATGCGACCGGCTCCCGTGATCGTGGTGCCGTCCTGGCCGACCAGCGTCAGCGTGCCGTCCTCCGCGATCGTGACCCGCAGCAGCCCGTTGTCCAGCACCTCCTCGTCGCCGCGCACCGGCAGCGGCGCGGAGTCCGAGCTGAGCCAGCAGGACGGGTCGTGCTGGGAGAGCGGGTGGCCGTCCGGCACGTGCGCCGCGTCGCGGGCGGCGGGCCGGACGCTCGTGTGGCCCAGCGGCGGCGCCTCGACCATGGCCGCGACCGTCCGCCGGGGCTCGGCGACGATGCGGACGCGGGTCACGCCCTCCAGCGCGCCGCGCAGGTCGTCCACGTCGAAGACGACCTCGGTCTCCCGCGCCACCGTGAACGTCAGCGTCCCGCCGGCCACCGACCAGTCCGTGATGTGCTGCCCGTACAGCTCGGTCCCGTGGACGAAGGAGAGCGCCGTGGCCGGATCCATCTCCTCGTCGAGCAGCAGCGTGGCCGCGTACTCCAGCGGCTGCGTGGGCACCGGCGCGCCGGTGGGGCCGACGAGCGGGTCCGTGCCCGCGACGTCCACGACCACGACGCCGCGCCGGAAGGCGGGCGTCGGGTTGACGACGAGCACGCCGTCCGACGGCACGGTGGCCGCCAGGCGGGCGGTCACCATGTCGCGCACGGCCTGGCCGAGGTGCTCGGCCTCCGCGATGCGGGCGGCCACCTGCTGGGCGGTGTCGTCCACGCCGCAGCCGGTCACCGAGTCGTGGCCGCTGGCGTCCACCAGCCGCCACCACGCCATGTCCAGGAAGCGCCCGGGCCACTCGCCGCCCCAGAGCGTGGCGAGCGGTTCGGCGTAGCGCTCCACCATCCGCTCGGCGCGGCTCATGGCCTGCTTGACGTGGGCGCGGACGGAGATGACGCCGGGCAGGATGTTGGCCCGCGCGTGGGAGCGCAGCTCACCCGTGACCCGTGGCAGTCTCTCGACGTCACCCGAATAGGCCCCGATGTATCCGGACAAGGTGTCCATGCGGGCGCCGATCTTCGCCACCATCTCCGGCAGCCCGCGCACGGGGGCGGAGTGGTCGGTGCCGTACATCGCCAGCAGCGAGCCCTCGGGCCCGTGCCACTCCCGCATGGTCGCGGAGAACGCCGCGGCCCGCTCGGCCAGCCCCGAGGCGTCGTGGAACAGGTGCGCCCCGTTGCCGTAACCGCCCGCCGGCAGATACTGCGTCCGCAGCGCCGTCCCGTCGGGCGCGACCCAGGCGAAGGCGTCGGTGGTGACGGACGACGGCACCCCGCGATAGACGCACGCGTGCAGCAGCCCGGCCTTGCGCAGGATCTGCGGCATCTGCGCCGTGTGACCGAACATGTCGGGCAGGTAGCCCACCGGCATCGCCCCGCCGAGCTTGTCCGCCCGGTCCAGGCCGAGCTCCAGGTTGCGGACGATGTTCTCGCCCGAGCACAGGAACTCGTCCAGCAGGATCTGCCACGGCCCCACCGCCAGCCGCCCGGACTCCACCAGGGCGGCGATCCGGTCGCGGTTCTCCGGCCGCACCTCCAGGTAGTCGTCCACGCAGGCGAGCTGCCCGTCGAGGGTGAAGTGATAGGCGGGCTCGCGTTCCATCGTGTCGAGCACCTCGTCCAGCAGCGCCACCAGGCGCAGCCGGAAACGCTGGAAGGGCTCGTACCACTCCCGGTCCCAGTGTGTGTGCGGGACGACGACGATCTCCGTGCTCACGCTGCTTCCCCTCCCATGGGCAGATCATGTTGTACGGCGTAGCGGGCGGCGATCCGCTGAGCCGTCACGATGTCCTCCAGGGCGCCCGTCGCGTCGGTGAGCGGCGGCTTGCCCTCGTTCACGAAAGCATGGAAGGCGGCGAGTTGTACTTCGAACGCCTCGGTCACGTCCCGCCACTCGGTCCGGCTCTCGCCGCCGGACACCACGGTGAGCGTCGTCGGGGCGTTCATCAGGTAGGGCGAAGGGAAGACCAGCTCCAGCGAGCCCTTGTCGTGGTGGATGGTCACGGTCTCCCGGTAGGCCGGATAGTCCTCCAGGTAGTGCCAGCGCAGGTGGAACCGGCCCCGGACCGGCAGCGGGCCGGAGATCTCGATGGAGCCGGGCGCGGGACCCCAGGTCTCAACATACGAAATTTCCGCAGGAGACCCGGTGAAGCGCCTCAAGAGCGACAAGTCGTGGCATATCGAGCCCAACGACACCCCGTACAGGCTCCGCACCGCCTCCGGCGCCGACTCTCCCAGCGCCTTGGACACGAGCGCGTTCTCGGCGGCCCGCAGCGAGTCCAGCAACCCGGGATCCACGTCGCGCGCCTGGGTCAGGTTCGCGAAGGCGAGCTGCGAGTCCCCGCTCGGGTGCAGCACGCTCACCTCGGCCGACCTGATGGCCTCGGGGCCGCCCAGCTCGGCCAGGATCTCCTCGGCCCGGCGCACGGCGGGGTCGTACTGCTTCATGTAGCCGACCATCAGCCGCCCCTCGGGCAGCGCGGCCACCTCGGCCCTGGTCAGCGCGAGCGGCTTCTCGCACAACACGGCGTATCCGGCGGCGAGCGCCTGCCGCACGGTCTCGCCGTGGGAGCCGGAGGCCAGCACGAGGACGGCGTCGAACCCGCCGTCGGCGATCATCTCCGCCAGCGAGGTGTAGCGCCTCGACGCCCCCAGCCGCTCGCCGGCGGCTTCGGCGAGCGTGCGCGACAGGTCGCAGACGGCGCTCACCTCGAACAGGTCACGGCGCCTCGACAGCAGCGGCACGTACACCGCCTGCGTGACGGCTCCGCATCCCACCAGCGCGATCTTCACAGTCCCAGTTCCTTCAGCTTGCGGAGGTTGGCGGCCTGGTCGGCGATGTTCTGGGCGACGGTGCGGCGGCCGGGCAGGGTGTCCTGCTCGATGATGATCCAGCCCTCGTAGCCGGTCTCGTCCAGGGTCCGCGCCACGCCCGGCAGGTCCAGCTCGCCCTCCCCGAGCTGCGCGAACCCGCCGCGGCCCATGAGCTCGCGCAGGTCCACGCCGTCGGCGAGGGCCCGCTCCAGGATCTTCGTGTCGCCGTCCTTGATGTGCACGTGGTCGATCCGCTCCGCCCACGCGCGCAGCGCCGTCACCGGATCGCCGCCGGCCAGCAGCAGGTGGCCGGTGTCCAGGCAGAGCCGCACGTCGGTCAGCTCCAGCAGCCGCTCCACGTCCTCGGGGGTCTCGACGTAGGTGCCGAGGTGGTGGTGGAAGGCGGGCTCGAACCCGCGCGCACGGCACCGGTCGGCGGCCTCCTGCACCCGGGCGGCATAGGACGGCCACTCGGACGCGGGCAGCCCTGGAACGCTCCCGCCGGGGCGGGCGAACCGCTCCGCCGAGCCGGAGCAGGCCAGCGTGGGCCGCGGCGCGAACCCCTCGGGCGCCGGGGGCGCGGCGGCGAACACGTCCAGCGCGGCCTCCAGCGCGGGCAGCCCGCCCGCGAACGCCGCCGCGTCGCCGTAACGCAGGTCGACCCAGCCGCCGGCGAGCAGCAACCCGCTGCCGGCCAGCCGGTCGGCCAGAGCCGAGCCGGTGCCCAGGTAGCCGATCGGCCCGGAGTCGATGCCCTCGTAGCCGGCCTCGGCCAGCGCGCGGACCATCTCGTCGGCGGTCAGCGGCGGTGGGGCGTCACTGAGCTCGAACACGCCGAAACTCACGGGCGCGTTGGCGATTCTCCTCACGCGCATAGGGCGATCACCTCGTTCTCGTAGGTTTCCAACCGGTGCCGTCCGTCCAGCGCGCGCACTTTCACGCGGTCGCCGCGGATCACCTGCCGGGTGCCGTCCGGACGCACCAGCACCAGGCCGTCGGCGTCCAGGGCCAGCAGCTCGTCGCCGAGCCGCAGCAACAGCGGCCCGTCCGGGCCGGTCGAGACGGCGGTACGCCCGGCGCGCACGCCGTCGAGCACCGCCGCCGTGTCCGCGGCCAGCACCCACGTCGTGGGAGCGCCGGGCAGGCCGTCGGAGTCGTGGCGGTGGAAGTCGCTGCCGCCGATCGCGATCACGTCATCGCGCCAGGCGTCGGCCCAGGCCAGCGGCGCGCCCCAGCGGCGGTCCCACCAGCCGGAGCTCCAGACCTCGGCGACCTGGGGGCGGCGGCTGATCGGCAACAACCAGGCGCAGTCGCCGCCGAGCGGATGGTTGACCGACATCAGGCCGCCTTCGCGGTCGGCGTGCTCGGCCCAGGAGTCGGCGGGGCGCCTGAAGTCGACCCAGCCGACGTCGCCGAACACGTTCGCGTGGCCCCGGTCGGTGGTGACCTCCTGGCCGGGGATCAGCGTGATCCCGCGCTCGATCTTGCCGAGCCAGGGGTGGTGGCTGACCGTGTTGTGGTCGGTGACGGCCAGGAAGTCGAGCCCGCGCCCGGCGGCCAGCTCGGCCAGCTCGGCGATGGTCAGGGCGCCGTCGCTGTGCACGGTGTGGGCGTGGAAGTCCCCGGCGAACCACCGCAGACCATCCACGTCGGGAATGTCCCTGCGCGGCGGGCGCGCGCCGTGCGGCGGCTCCTCGGCCACGGGCTCGGCCGGCGCGACCCGCTCGGCCGAGATCTCCAGCTCGAAGTCCAGCCCCTGCGGCGGGATCCGGTGCAGCCGCACCCACACGTGCCAGGTCCCCGCCTCGGGCTCGCCGGGCAGATAGCCGGGGGTCGCCCAGTCCCGCGTGATCGTGTACTCGTCGCGCGCGCCCCCGGACCAGCCGCGGAACCCGGCCGGCGATCCGCACCCGAGGTCGAGCACCCCCTGCGACCTGTCGTAGGCCAGCCGGACCGTCACGGCCGCCGTCCCGGCGGGCACCTCGAACGGCACCTCCCGCAGGATCCGCTCCAGCCGGTCGTCCAGGCTCCAGTGCCCCCTCATACCAGCTCCCCGTCGCGGTAGACGAGGGCCCGATCGTTCCTGGGCAGCGCGTAGCCGTCGTCGCCGAGCGCGGGCTCGCTGCCCTCGGGCACGACGGCCTGCACGTTGACGTCGTCGACGTCGAGGGTCACCAGATGGGCGGCGCCCAGGTTCTCCACCATGGCCACCTTTCCCCCCAGCGCGCCCGGTGCGGGCTCGGCCGAGTAGGACATGTACTCGGGTCGCACGCCGTACACGATCTTCTCTCCGTCGGACAGCAGCCCGCCGGCCGAGACCGGGACCGCCACCTTGCACCCTGCCACGTCCAGCGTGTCACCGCGGACGACGGCGTCCAGCAGGTTCATGGGAGTGGAGCCGATGAAACTTGCCACGAAGGTGCTGACCGGCCGCTGGAACACCTCGGCTGGCGTGCCGATCTGCCGGATGTGCCCCGCCTCCATGACGGCCATGCGATCGGCCATGGCCAGCGCCTCCGCCTGGTCGTGGGTGACGAAGACGGTGGTGACGCCCAGCTCGCGCTGGAGCTTCTTCAGGAACGTGCGCGCTTCGAGCCGCAGCCGGGCGTCCAGGTTGGACAGCGGCTCGTCGAACAGGAACGCCTGCGCCTGCGTGGCCATCACCCGGGCCAGCGCGACCCGCTGCTGCTGCCCGCCGGAGAGCTGGCCGGGCCGCCGGTCCATGAGCTGGTCGAGCCCGAGCCGCGTCCCCACCTCCAGGGCCTTGTCACGGCGCGCCTCCTTGGCGACCTTCTTGATGCGCAGGGGATAGGCGATGTTGTCCGTGACGTCCATGTGCGGGAAGAGCGCGTAGTCCTGGAAGACCATCGCGATGTCCCGGCCGCCGGGCTGCACCCCGGTCACGTCGCGCTCGCCGATCACCACGGAGCCGCCGGTCGCGGTCTCCAGCCCCGCGATCGTGCGCAGCAGCGTGGTCTTGCCGCAGCCGGAGGGGCCGAGCAGGGCGAAGAACTCGCCGTCGGGGACGACCAGGTCGAGCGAGTCGAGGGCTTTCACCCCGCCGGGATAGACCTTGGTCAGCCCGCGTAGTTCGATGGCGGCCATTTAACGCTTGATCCCTCCGTGGAAGCGGAAGCCATACTTCTTGCTGACGAACAGGTACATGAGCACCACGGGCACCGAGTAGAGCAGGCCGAACGTGGAGAGCATGCTGAGGTTGGCCTGGCCACCCTCGGTGTACAGCGTGTACGTGATCACCGCCGCCGGCTGCTTCTCGACGTCGCTCAGCAGCAGGTACGGCATCAGGAAGTTCCCCCACACGTTCGCCACGGCCCAGACCCCGATCGTCGCCAGCCCGGGCCGCACCAGAGGCACCACCACGTGCCGGACGATCTGCAGCGGCGTGGCCCCGAAGACCCGCGCCGACTCCTCGTAGGACTTCGGCGTCGAGTCCATGAAGTCCTTGAGCATGAAGATCGCGGCCGGCAGCAGCCCGCCGGTGAGGATGAGGATCAGCCCGAGTTGCGAGTCGATGAGGTTCAGCTCCACCGCGAGCTGGAACAGCGGCACCATGGCCGCCGTCCCCGTGATGATCGACGACAGCAGCAACAACGCGTAGAGCAGGGCGTCCCGGCCGGGCAGCCGCACCCGGCTCAGCGCATAGGCGGCCAGCGCCGACAGCAGCACGACCAGCAGCGCGGTGCCGACCGACAACACCACCGAGTTCCAGAGCGACGGCAGCGCGTACGGATGCTCCACGACCGCCCGGAAGTTGTCCCAGGTGAAGTCGGGCACCGAGACCTCGTACGTAGGGTCCGAGGTGAACGGCGCCGTGACCAGCCAGAGCAAGGGGATCGTGAAGAAGGCCAGCAGCACCGCGATCAGCGTGTAGAAGCCGATCCGGCCGAGGACGAAGCGCGTCATTTCTTGCTCCGGAGCAGCCGCAGGTAGAACATCGCCACGACCAGGTTGATGAGCAGGATGATCGTGGAGACGGCGGCGCCGTAGCCGAGCTCGCCACCCTGCAGGGCCACCTTGTAGACGTGCACCGCCAGCACCTCCGACTTACCGTCGGGGCCGCCCGCGGTGAGCATGAACGGGGTGAAGTCGTTGAACGTCCACAGGCTGATCAGCAGCAGGTTCGTCAGGATGTGCCCTCTGATGTGCGGGAACACCACGTCTCTGAGCTGCTGCCAGCCGGAGGCGCCGGCCAGGCGGGCGCTCTCCAGGTGCGAGGGCGGCACGTTGCCGAGGGCGGCGCCGTACAACATCATCGAGAACGCGGTGCCGCGCCAGGTGTTGAACACCACGATCGACAACATGGGGTGGTCGAGCAGCCAGGCGAAGCCGGGGATGCCGAGCAGCGCGTTGAGCGTGCCGCCGTCGCGGTCGAGCAGCGCCACCCACAGGAACGACACGACGGCGCTCGGCAGGATCCAGGCCAGGATGACCAGGCCCTCGACCAGCCGCTTCAGCGGCCCGCGGCGGTCGCGCAGCAGCCAGGCGATCGCGAACCCGAGCCCGACCTGCCCGATGACGGCCGAGCCGAGCACGAACTGCACGGTCAGCCAGGTCGAGCTCCAGAAGTCGGGGTGGGTGACCGCGCCGAGGAGGTTGTCCAGCCCGACGAACTGCGGGTTGGCCGCGGCGGCGCCGGTCAGGCGGTAGTTCGTGAGCCCCAGGTAGAGCACCCACAGTGCGGGGAAGACCAGGAAGACCGCGATGAGCAGCAGGGCGGGGGCCATGAAGGCCCCGGCCCGCAGCCTGCCCAGGCCCGCCGCGTCGGAGCTGTAGCGGCGGGCGGGCCGGTCTTCCGCGACGGCCTCAGGAGCCTCAGGAGGCGATATTACCTGCGCCACCGACGAGTCCCTCAAGCTTCTTCTGGTAGTCGGCCGCCGCCTGGTCGGGCGCCGTGCCCCCGACGACCGCGGCCGTGGCCTCCTGCAACGCCGCCGACACCTGCGGGTAGACCGCGACCGGCGGCCGGTAGGCGGTGAGCGGCAGCACCTTCTCCGAGATGAACGTCAGCAGCGGCTCACCCGCGAGGATCTCCTTGTTGACGTCGGAGCGCGGCGTGATGCGCACGTTGCCGTCCTTGGTCTCCTCCTTCAGCGCCTCGGGTGAGAGCGTGAAGGCCGCCAGCTCGAAGGCCTCCTTCGGATGCTTGCTGTTGGGGTTGACCGTGCGCAGCGCGCCACCGGACATGCTGACGAAGTCCTGGCCGCGCAGGCCCTTGCCAGGCTCCACGGCGGGGATCATGGCGTAGCCGACGACCGTGTCGCGGTCGGCCATCTTGGCCACACCGGTCGCGGGGTTGACGACGCCGCGCCAGAAGTAGTCGCCCTCCATGAGGATGCCGATCTTGCCGGCCGCGAACTGCTGGAACGACTTGTCGCGGCCCTTGGCCTCCTGCTGCAGCTTGGGATCGCCGAGGCCGCCACCGTAGATCTTCTGGTAGAGGCCGAGCGCGTCCTTCAGCGGCTGCGCGGCGCCGGTCCACTTGCCGTCCTTCTGCACCTCGCCGCCCGCGCCCGCGAGCAGCGGCAGCACGCCCTGCATCGAGGTGGCCTCGCCCATCGCGGTGCCGGCGTTGACCTGGATCGGCACGGGCACGCCGGACGACTTCAGCTTCGTGCCGGCGTCGAGGACCTCCTGCCAGCTCTTGGGCTGCCAGTCGGCGGGCAGCCCGGCCTTGGCGAAGAGCGTCTTGTTGAAGTAGAGCACCCGGCCGTCGGTGCCGACGGGCAGGGCGTACTTCTTGCCGTTGAACTCCGTCATGCCCTGCACGGCCTCGGGGATCTGCGCCCAGCCGTCCCAGCTCTCCGCCTCGGCTCCGACCAGGTCCGGCAGCGGCTTCAGATAGCCCGCCTCGGCGAACTCGCCGGCCCAGATGCCGTCGATGTCGATCACATCGGCGCCCTTGCCTGACTTGAGGTCGAGGGAGAGCTTGGTCTTGTACTGCTCGTCGTCGACGCCGCTGGGAAGGAACTTGACCGTGACGTTCTTGCCCTTCGCCTTCTGGGCCGCCTCGAACTTGGGGATCACCCAGTTGGCGACGAAGCTCGCCGCCGCGGCGTTCTTGCCGCCGGCGATGGCGTTCTGGGCGATCGTCAGCTCGACGGCGTCACCCTCGCCTCCTCCGCCCGACGACTGGCCGCAGGCGGCGAGCCCCAGCCCGGTCGCAGCAAGGACGGCGACCACACCCATCGACCGTTTCCGCAATGCCATGCAAACCCTCCGACGTGTCTTTAAGGGAGGCAGCCAAGGGGCCAATATGTCATGACATGCATATGACGTAAAGGCCCGGCCATATTTCGAGGATGTGCCCGCATGCTGCGTCTTCTCCGAGACGGGAGCCTGCTAACAGTCCGGCATCATGCATGGTGCGTCGCGCCGGTTTCGGTCTGGGCACATTAGGTAACCTAGCTGACATCCGAATGTCATGACAATATGCCATAGTGACGAAGTAAGCTCCTGGGAGGCGCGTTGTACGATCTGATCACGATCGGCCGCTGCGGTGTGGACGTCTATCCGCTGCAGACCGGCGTCGGCCTGGCCGACGTCGAGACCTTCGGCAAGTTCCTCGGCGGCAGCCCGACCAACGTCGCCGTCGCCGCGGCGCGCCACGGGCTGCGCCCCGCTGTGATCACCGCCGTCGGAGCCGACCCCTTCGGTGAGTTCGTCCGGCGGGCGATCCGCGACTTCGGCGTCGACGACGTCTACGTGCGCACCATCGAGGGACCGCCCACCCCGGTGACCTTCTGCGAGATCTTTCCCCCCGACCACTTCCCGATCTACTTCTACCGTGGCGAGCACCCGCCCGACCTCCAGCTCACCGCGTCCGCCCTCGACCTCGACGCCATCAGCGCCGCCGGCCTGTTCTGGTTCTCGCTGACCGGGCTGAGCCAGGAGCCGAGCGCCGCGGCCCACGCGGCCGCCCTGTCCGCGCGCAGGTCGTCGGGCTGGACCGTGTTCGACCTCGACTACCGGCCCACGCTCTGGGAGTCGCGGGTGGCGGCCCACGAGGCGGCGCAGCGGTTGTTGCCGTACACCAACGTGGCGGTCGGCAACCTCGACGAGGTGGAGACCGCGGTCGGCGTCCGGGATCCGGAGGCCGCCGCCCAGGCGCTGCTGGACGCCGGGGTCGAGGTCGCGATCGTGAAGATGGGCCCGGAAGGGGTCTTCGCCCGCACCGCCACCGAAAGCGTGCTGGTGGCGCCCCTGGAGGTGAAGGTGGTCAACGGGATCGGCGCCGGCGACGCGTTCGGCGGAGGCGTCTGCCTCGGCCTGCTGCGCGGCTGGCCGCTGGAGCGCACGATCCGGTTCGCCAACGCGGCGGGCGCTCACGTGGCGGCCCGCCTGGCCTGCGCCGATGCCATGCCGACGACCACAGAGGTGGACGAGTTGCTGAACGGGGTGCGCTCTTGAGCGACATCACGCTGCCCGTGAGCGCCGGTTACGAGCGGCTCACCCACATCCGCGCCACCCGGCCGGAGGGCATCGCCGAGGCCGCGGCCCGCAGGGTGCGCCGTGGTCTGCCGGGCGAGGGCGAGCGCCTGCTGATCATCGCCGCCGACCATCCCGCGCGCGGCGCCCTCGGCGTCCGCGACCGGCCGCTGGCCATGGCCAGCCGCGCCGATCTGCTCGACCGCCTCCAGGTGGCGCTGGCCAGGCCCGGCGTCGACGGCATCCTGGCCTCGCCCGACGTGCTGGAGGACCTGCTCCTGCTGGGCGCCCTGGAGGGCAAGCTGGCCTTCGGCTCCATGAACCGCGGCGGCCTGGCGGGCTCGGTGTTCGAGGCCGACGACCGCTTCACCGGCTTCGACGCCGCCGCCATCGACACGATGCGCCTGGACGGCGGCAAGATGCTCTGCCGCATCGATCCGGCCGACCACGCCACGGTGGCCACGCTGGAGTCGTGCGCCCGCGCGGTCACGGATCTGGCCCGGCGGCGCCTGATGGCCATGGTGGAGCCGTTCTGGTCGGGGCGTACGGAGTCGGGGGCGCTGCGCAACGACCTGTCGCCCGAGGCCGTGATCCGCTCGATCAGCGTCGCCCAGGCGCTCGGCGTCACCTCCGCCTACACCTGGCTCAAGATCCCCGCCGTGCCGGAGATGGAGCGGGTGATGGCCGCCACCACGCTGCCCGCCCTGCTGCTCGGGGGCGACCCGCCCGACATCGACGCCGCCTACGCCGACTGGGACCGCGCGCTGAGCCTGCCGGGGGTGCGCGGCCTCGTCATCGGGCGGGCCCTGCTCTACCCTGCGGACGACGACGTGGCGACCGCGGTGGACGGCGCCGCCGCCCTGGTGCGAGAGGCCCGCGCATGACCTACCTTCCCTACGGCAAGGCCGCCGCCGCCCCCTGGTCGGTCGAGATCACGCCGGCCCTGGCGGGCTGGGACTACTCCGGGCTGCGCGTCCTGGACCTGACCGACGCCCCGGTGTCGTTCGAGACGGGCGACACGGAGCTGCTCGTCCTCCCCCTGGCGGGCTCCTGCACGGTGACCCTGCCGGACGACGCGTTCGTGCTGGCCGGCCGGGACTCGGTCTTCGACGGCCCCTCCGACTTCGCCTACGTCCCGATCGGGACGGCCGTGACCCTGCGCGGCGCCGGCCGCATCGCGCTCCCCTCGGCCCGCGCCACCCGGGCCCTGCCGCCCCGCTACGTCGCCGCCGCCGAGGTCCCGGTGGAGATCAGGGGCGCCGGCCAGGCCAGCCGCCAGGTCAACAACTTCTGCGCCCCGGGCGTCTTCGACTGCGACAAGCTCATGGCCGTGGAGGTCCTCACCCCGGACGGCAACTGGTCGTCCTACCCGCCGCACAAACACGACACCCCCGGCCCGGGCGAGGCCGTGCTGGAGGAGATCTACTACTTCGAGGTCGCCGACCAGGGCATCGGCTACCAGCGTGTCTACTCCTCCGAACGCGGCCAGATCGACACCCTGGCCGAGGTCTCCTCCGGCGACGTCGTCCTGGTCCCCTACGGCTACCACGGCCCGTCCATGGCCGCCCCCGGCTACGACCTCTACTACCTCAACGTCCTGGCCGGGCCCGCGGAGCAACGGTCGATGGCGTTCTGCGACGACCCCCGGCACGCCTGGATCCGCTCCTCCTGGGACGCCCAGCACATCGACCCCAGACTGCCGTTCGGGAGGACCCCATGATCCGGCTGACCGTCGCGCAGGCCGTCGTCCGCTTCCTGGCCCAGCAGCACACCGAGCGCGACGGCGTGGAGCGCAGGTTCTTCGGCGGTTGCGCCGGCATCTTCGGCCACGGCAACGTCGCCGGGCTCGGCCAGGCGCTGGCCACCTCGGCCGAGGACCTGCCCTACCACCTGAGCCGCAACGAGCAGGCGATGGTCCACACCGCCGCCGCGTACGCGCGGGCCAGCAACCGCCTGGCCACCCTGGCCTGCACCACGTCCATCGGCCCCGGCGCCACCAACATGATCACCGGCGCGGCCGGCGCGACCATCAACCGGCTGCCCGTGCTGCTCCTGCCCGGCGACATCTTCTCCACCCGGGTGGCCGGGCCGGTGTTGCAGGAGCTGGAGGACCAGCGCTCCTACGACATCTCGGTCAACGACTGCTTCAAGCCGGTCTCCCGCTTCTGGGACCGGATCAACCGCCCGGAGCAGCTTCCCAGCGCGCTGCTGGCCGCCATGCGGGTCCTCACCGACCCGGCCGAGACGGGCGCGGTGACGCTGGCGCTGCCGCAGGACGTGCAGGCGGAGGCGTATGACTGGCCGGACGAGCTGTTCGGGCACCGCGTGTGGCACGTCCCCAGGCCGCGCCCCGAACGCGCCGCGCTGGCCAGGGCGGCCGAGCGCATCAAGGCGGCCGAGCGCCCGCTCATCGTGGCCGGCGGCGGGACGATCTACAGTGAGGCCACCGGGCACCTGCGGATCTTCGCCGAGACGTACGGCATCCCGGTCGCCGAGACCCAGGCCGGCAAGGGCGCGCTCCCCCACGGCCACCCCCTCGCGGTGGGCGCGATCGGCGCCACGGGCACCACGGCCGCCAACACGCTGGCCCGCGAGGCCGACCTGATCATCGGTGTCGGCACCCGCTACAGCGACTTCACCACCGCCTCGCGCACGATCTTCGCGCCCGGCGCCGCGTTCCTCAACGTCAACATCACCGGCTTCGACGCCGCCAAGCTGTCCGGCCTGCAACTGGTCGCCGACGCCCGCGAGGCGCTCGCCGACCTGACCGAGGCGTGCGCGGGCCGGCCCACGCCGCCCGCCTACCCGGCGCGGGCGGCCGAGCTGACCCGGGCGTGGGACGCGGCGGTCGACGCCGCGTACGCGCTGGAGGGCTCGCCGCTGCCCCAGTCCGCAGTGATCGGCGCCGTCAACGCCGCTGCGGGCGGCGACGGCGTGGTGGTGTGCGCGGCCGGCTCGATGCCCGGCGACCTGCACAAACTCTGGCGGCCCAGCGGCCCGGGCAGCTATCACGTCGAGTACGGCTACTCCTGCATGGGCTACGAGATCGCGGGCGGCCTGGGCGTCAAGATGGCGGCCCCGGAGCGCGAGGTGTTCGTCATGGTCGGCGACGGCTCCTACCTGATGATGGCCCAGGAGCTCGTCACGGCGATCGCCGAGCGCATCAAGCTGATCGTCGTCCTGGTGGACAACTCCGGGTTCGCCTCCATCGGCCGCCTGTCGGAGAGCGTCGGAGCCGAACGGCTCGGCACCTCCTACCGGCACCGCGACGGCACCCCGCTGCCCGTGGACCTGGCCGCCAACGCGGCCAGCCTCGGGGCCACGGTGTTGCGCCCGGAGTCGGCCGCCGATCTGCGCAAGGCGCTCGACACGGCGCGCTCGGCGACCGGGACCACCGTCATCTACGTCCGCACCGACCCGATGGCCGACGACGTTCCCTCCTCCGAGGCGTGGTGGGACGTGCCTGTGGCGCAGGTGGGCACGTCGAGCGCCACGTACGCGGCGCAGGAGACGTACGTGGCGAACAAACGCTCCCAGCACCCCCACCTGACTCCGCCCGGCTGAGCAGGGTTGCCCCCCATCCCCCGAGGGAACGCCTCTGACCAGGCACGATGGGGGGCATCGGATGAGGCCGTGGCGGCTGCTGGGGTGGGTCGCGCTTGTCGCGGTGGCCGGGTTCTGCCTCTACCACGTCGCCACGGTGGTCATCTCGATCGTCGTCGCCCTGTTCATCACCGCGCTGCTGTGGCCCCCGGCCCGCTGGTTGTGCTCGCGCGGGATGGGCCGCGCGCTGGCCACGACGATCGTCTTCGTCGGCGGGCTCGTGCTGGCGGCGGGTCTGGTGGCGCTGCTGGTGCCACCCACCGTCGACAGCGTGGCGGAGCTGCGCACCAGCGTCAGCAAGGTGCTCGACGACCTGCACGAGTTCACCGGCAGGTTCGGCGTCAACGAGCAGCAGCTCGTCGCGCAGGCCAGAGAGTACGCCACCGCGCAGGGCCGCCAGCTCGCCACCGGCGCGCTGGCCGGGGTCAAGACCGTGGGCGAGATCATCATCGGCACCGTGCTCGCCGTCATCCTGTCGATCTACTTCGTGCACGGCGGCGACCGGCTCTTCCGCTGGCTGGTGGACCTCACCCCCGCCACCGCCAGGGCCCGCCTGGCCGACACCTGTCACCTGATCTACTCGGTGATCGGCCGCTACATCCGCGGGATCGCGGTCGTGGGGGCGGTCGACGGGTTCTTCATCGGGATCGCGCTGTGGATCCTGGGGGTGCCGCTGGCGCTGCCGCTGGCGGTGCTGACGTTCGTGGGGGCGTTCCTGCCGGTGGTGGGGGCGTTCATGGCCGGGCTGCTGGCCGCCGTGGTGGCGCTGGTGGCCAAGGGCTGGCTGGTGGCGCTGATCGTGGTCCTGGTCACCGTGGCCGTGCAGCAGCTTGAGGGGCACGTGCTCGCGCCGCAGATCTACGGCAAGGCACTCGATCTGCCGGGGGCGGTCATCCTGGTGGCGATCACGCTGGGCAGCGTGATCGCGGGCATCGCCGGCGCCTTCCTGGCCGCGCCGCTGGCCTCGGTCATCGTCGCCCTGGTGCGCGACTTCGTCTCTTCCGAACGGCGGCAGTTGCCGCCCGCGACTCCCGCGACTCCCGCGACCACCTGAGGCATCGCGTCCGGCCGCCGGACCGCCGGCGGCGGGACGGTGCCCTCGGGACCCGGCCCGCAGATCGTGACCGACCGCAGATCCCGGGGCCCGATGGCCCCACGGACAGCGCCATCACCACCATGATGGAACGTATGCGATGGGTGACATTCGACTGTTTCGGAACCCTTGTCGACTGGCGGCACGGCATCCTCACCAGTGCCGGCCTGATCGCGCCTGGTCAGGGGGCGCGGCTGCTGGAGGCGTACAACCGGCACGAGCACCTCGTGCAGGACGAGTCGCCCGGCCTGCGCTACCGCCAGGTGCTGGCCGAGGCGCTGCGCAGGGCGTGCGCGGAGGAGAAGGTGGCGCTGAAGGAGGACGACGCCTCGGTGCTGGCCGCGACGATCCCGTACTGGCCGGTGTTCCCCGAGGTCGAGGCCGAGCTGTCGGCGCTGCGCGCGGCCGGGTGGAACCTGGCGCTGCTCACCAACTGCGACCGCGACCTCATCGCGGAGACGCTGCGGCGGCTGCCCGTGCCGTTCGACGCGGTGGTGACGGCGGAGGACGCGGGGGCCTACAAACCGGCCGGGGCGCACTTCGAGGTGTTCAGGCGCTCGCACGAGCCGTCGGCGTGGGTGCACGTGGCGCAGAGCTACTTCCACGACATGGTGCCGGCGCACCGGCTGGGCATCCACCGCGTGTGGATCAACCGGCTGGGCGAGCGGCCGTCGGACCCGACGATCGTGCACCGGATCCTGCCGGACCTGCACGGCCTGCTCACCCACGTCCAGCACGTCTGACGCTCAGGCGCGACCTCAGCACGTTCGACGCTGAGCCGCTTCAGCACGCGCTGCTCCCGGCACGCCCGACGCTAGGCCCGCTGCTCCAGCACGTCCGCGATGCCCGCCAGGAAGGAGTCCACGTCGGCGATCGCATAGCCGGACCTGAACAACACGGTCGAGAACTTGGCCGCCCGCACCTCCTTCGCCGTCACCGGGAACTCGGTCGTGCCCCGCAGGGTGGCCACGATGCGGTCGAGGAAGGCGTCGATCTCGTCCTCGTTGTAGCCGGCGCCCATGCGACCGGGGCGGAAGGCCACCCGTTCGACGCGAGCCGCCTGGCTCTCGAACCACTGCTCGCGCAGCAACTCGCCGGTGGGCTCCGCCATGGCCAGCCGTACGGGCCGCTGGGCCTGGGTCTCCAGGGCCACGACGAACGCCTCCAGGGCGAAGTCGACCGCGGTCTCCTGATAGCCGCCGCGTTTGGCGCGGAACGTGGCGGTGCGCACCTCATCGGCGGTAATGGGCTCCAGGGTGTGGGAGCCCCTGCCCAAGGTGGATTCGATCCGCCCGATCAGGGCGTCGACTTCGACCGGGTCATAGCCTGAACGCATACCTATGACGCGCGGAAAGCGGTTCAAGCTCACACTCCTCTTCAGAGGTGCTGGGGGTCTCTCCATTGTGGGGCTCTTTATGACGGCCATGCGACCTGACATATAGCGTTACTGCACCATGCGTCTGTCCAACGTCTCCTTCCGCTACCGAAGACGTGATCCATTCGTCATCCACAGCGCCGACGCTCGGCTCTCCGCCGGTGACGTGATCGAGCTCACGGGTGTGAACGGGGCCGGCAAGTCGACCCTGCTGCGCCTCCTGTCCGGGCTCGCCCGGCCGACCGCCGGCACGATCACCGACCGGCCCAGGTCCGTCGGCTTCGCCCCCGACCGTTTTCCCAGCGCCCAGCCGTTCACGGTGACGGCGTACCTGCGCCACATGTCCCGCGTACGCGGCGGAGCCCGCTGGGAGCCGTGGGCCGAACGCCTGAACATGGGTCACCTGCTCAACCTGCCCCTGAGCGAGCTGTCGAAGGGCAGCGCGCACAAGGTGGGCCTGACTCAGGCGCTGATGGTGGAGCCCGGGCTGCTGATCCTGGACGAGCCGTTCGCCGGGCTGGACGCCGACACCCGCGAGGCCCTGCCGGAGATCGCGACCGAGATCGCGGAGCGCGGGGGCATCGTCATCGTCAGCGACCACCAGGGCGGCCTGCGCGCCTTACCCGCGCTGCACCACTGGTCGATGGTCGACGGCCACCTCAAGGAGGGCACGGCGGCCCTCCATCCACCATCTCCGGATCCGGCCCTCACCCCCACCCCGCCAGCCGCCGACACGACCGCTCCGGCCACCGCCACCGCCGCGCCGCTCGCCAAGGCGACCACCGCCGCCGCGACCGTCGCCGTCACCGTGCCGCTGGCCGACGTCCCTGGCTTCCTCGCCCGGATGCGGGCGGAGGGCTACGACGCCCGCCAGACCGAGGAGACCGGATGATCGCCCTGACCGCCTTCCGCCTGGCCGCCTACATCCGCTCCCACCGCGTCTACCAGGCTCTTCTCCTCACCGCGGCCCTGCTCGCCATCGTCTACGGCAGCCGGGCCCCGATCGGCGCGGAGGCTTCCGTGCTCACCGACGGCGCCGTGCTGCTCACGCCCGTCCTGGCCTGGGCCGGCCGAAGCCTGCTCGACACCGAGCCCGACCGGCAGCGCGAGATGTCCGCGGTCCAGGTGGGCGGCCGGGGCAAGGAGGTGACGGCGGGCCTGGTGGCGGCGTTCGTGACGTGCGCGGCGCTCGCGGCCCTCGGGCTGGGCTGGGCCCTGCTGCTCGGCGTCAGCCAGTCACCGCCGGCGCCGGTACTGGCCGCCGGCCTGCTCCTGTACGCCCTCGCCGCCCTCACCGGCACCGCGCTGGGCGCCCTCACCAGCCGCCCGGTCCTGCCCTCGCCCGCCATCTCGATCATGACCCTGCTGCTGGGCTTCCTCGTGATGCTGATGCTCAGCGCATCGTCCCTCTACTGGCTGACCGTCCCGTTCACCGCCTGGATGAAGGCGGCGAACGCCGGCCTGTTCCTCGACCGGTTCCCCGAGCTCGCCGCAGTCTCCCTGGCCTGGTGCGTGATCGGCCTGGGCGCGTACGTATGGCTGAGAAGACGCGCGTGACGCGCTGAGGCCACTCGCCGGTGGCCACTCGGCAGAGCGGTCACTCGGCGGCGGTCACTCAGCGGCGGCGAGCTGCCCGCAGGCGCCGTCGATCTCGCGGCCCCGCGTGTCCCGCACCGTGACGGGCACCCCGTGGAACTCCAGCCGCCGCACGAAGGCCCGCTCGTCCTCCGGCCGCGAGGCCGTCCACTTCGACCCGGGTGTCGGGTTGAGCGGGATCAGGTTGACGTGCACCAGCTTGTTCTTGATCAGCTTGCCGAGCAGGTCGGCCCGCCACTCCTGGTCGTTGATGTCCTTGATCAGCGCGTACTCGATGGAGATGCGCCGCTTGGTCTTGGCCGCGTACGCCCAGGCGGCGTCGAGCACCTCCGACACCTTCCAGCGCGTGTTGATCGGCACCAGCGTGTCGCGCAGCTCGTCGTCGGGCGCGTGCAGCGACAGCGCCAGCGTGACGGGCAGCCCCTCGTCGGCGAGCTTGCCGATGGCGGGCACCAGCCCGACGGTGGACACCGTGACTCCACGGGCGGAGATGCCCAGCCCGTCGGGCGCGGGCTCCACGAAGCGGCGGACCGCGCCGATCACCTGCTTGTAGTTGGCCAGCGGCTCGCCCATGCCCATGAAGACGATGTTGCTCACCCGCGCGGGCCCGCCGGGCACCTCGCCGGCGGCCAGCGCGCGGGCGCCGGACACGACCTGCTCGACGATCTCGGCGGTCGACATGTTGCGGGTCAGCCCGGCCTGGCCGGTGGCGCAGAACGGGCAGTTCATGCCACAGCCGGCCTGCGATGACACGCACATCGTGACCCGCTCGGGGTAACGCATGAGCACCGACTCGACCAGCGCCCCGTCGAAGAGCCGCCACAACGTCTTACGCGTGGTGCCGCCGTCGGTGGTCTGCTCCTTGACCGGCGTGAGCAGCGTGGGCAGCAACGCCGAGAGCTTCTCCCTGGCGGCCGCGGGCAGGTCGGTCATGGCGCCGACGTCCGTCGTGAGCCGCTCGAAGTAGTGGCGCGAAAGCTGGTCGGCGCGGAACGCCTTCTCGCCCAGCTCGGTCACCGCGGCCCGGCGGTCGGCCATCGACAGGTCGGCCAGGTGCCTGGCCGGCTTGGCCCGCCTGGGACCGACGAAGGTGAGCTGACCTGGGGGCTGGGACACGTTCCTTGCCTTTGCTTGAGGGGAGGTCGACCAGGGTAGTGAACGTTCGGATCGGAGGTGGCATTCCTGCTCACGGTACGGCTCGCGTCATGGTTACCGCCCGATCTACAGTCATCTCGTATGGCGATTTTTCGGTCGGCATCTGGCGAGGGTGGCGCCGAGGTCGTCCTCGCCGCCGGCAGCCCGTACGGCAGCCGGACGCTCGTGGTCGAGCGAGACGAGGACTCCTCGGTAGCTTACCTGTGCTCTCCTGATGGCACGGTGCACGGCGCCGTCTGGCTGGCCAATCACCGCCCGGCGCCCCCCGTGGTCGACCTGGCCCGGATCAACGCCGGCCTGCCGCCGCTGATGCCGCGGCCCAACACGCTGCACCCGGACGGCAGACGCCCGCTCGGGCAGCTCAGCCCGCTCTGGTTCGAGGAGGGCGACGGGGTCGCGCTCTACGAGGATGACGACCTGCTGGCGGTCATTCCGGGCTGGGCCGACATGAGCAGGGGCATGCCGGGATACGCGCGCGACGCGGTGGGCGAGTCGGCGTTCGCGTGGGCGCTCTCGGAGGCGCTGGAGGGGCTGCAACCCCGTATCTCCAACGCCAGGTCCTACTGGCGCTGGCGGCACAGCGAGGGGTCGTGGCCGTCGTTCCAGCAGTTCGTGATGGGCCACCTGGACGGGGTGCTCGGGCCGGCCGGCCGCTACTGGGACGCCAGCGGCGAGCGGCTGCCGACCGTCGGCATCACCGAGCGCCCGCCGCACGGCGACCGCGGTTTCACCGTGCTGTCCACGGTCGGGATGAGCTGCCAGCGCATGCCGACGGTGGAGCAGTGGATCGACAAGCCGGGGGCGTACGCACGGATCGAGCTGGCCGTGGCCACCCGCGAGGACCCCAAGGAGGCGGCGCTGCTGCTGGTGTGGTTGTCGCAGTATCCGTGGCACTCGATCACCTGGCTCGGCCACGGGCACACGGCGAAGTGGTATCACGAGCCTTCGACGTTCCCGCTCGGGCCGCGGTATTCAGGGGTGCTGATGCAGGCCGACGCGCCTCACATGCCCAACATGGCGGGATTCGCCTTCGGTGGCGAAACCGTGCGGTGGCTCTGGCTGACCCCCGTCACCACGCAGGCGCTGGAGGCCCAGCACCACTAGAAGAAGATCGTCATCAGCAGCCAGGCCGGCACCAGCGTGGTGACCAGCGAGTCGAGCCGGTCCATCAGGCCGCCGTGGCCGGGCAGGATCGTGCCCAGGTCCTTGATGCCGAGGTCCCGTTTGATCATCGACTCGATCAGGTCGCCCACGGTCGCCAGCAGCGCGCCCAGCGCGCCGATCAGCGCGCCCTGCCACAGGTCCCCGCCGAGCAGCCAGGCCACCAGCCAGGCCCCGACCGCCGTACACGCGACCAAGGACCCGGCGAGCCCCTCCCAGGTCTTCTTCGGGCTGATCGCCGTCATCTGGTGCCGGCCGAACAGCACACCCGCGATGTATCCGCCGATGTCGCTGGCCACGGTCACCGCGATGAAGATCACCACCCGGTGGTTGCCGTCGTCCGCCGTGAGCAGCAGCGCCGCGAACGCGCTCAGCATCGCGGGATAGAACAGCGTGAACACCGACGCCGAGGCGTCGCGCACATAGCCGTCCGTGCCGTCGCTGAACATCCGCCAGATCATCAGCACGAACGCGAATATCGCGAACGTGGCCAGCAACCAGAGCGTCCCGCCCCAGTACGCGCCCACCTGCATCGCCACCAGCCCGGCGAGCACGGGCACCGCGGGCACCTTGATGCCGCGGGTGGCGAAGGCCTTGGTCAGCTCCAGCACACCGATGCCGACGGCCCCCAGGAGGACCAGGAGGAAGAGCTCCTTGACCGTGTACAGGGTGCCGAGGACCAGGCCGCCCAGCACCACGCCCACCGCGATCGCGGCAGGCAGGTTCCGTCCGGTACGGCCGCCGCCGCTCGAACTGGTGCCAGCCGTACGTTCTTCCACAGAGTTCTCCAAAAGCCACGGCCCCCGCCCTCCGGGCGAGGGCCGTCGGTGCATGACCCGCTCAGTGCGGCCCGCTGGAAGCGACCCGCGTGCGGCGCGCCGCTCAGACTTCGAGCAGCTCGGCTTCCTTGTGCTTGAGCAGCTCGTCGATCTTGGCGACGTGCTTCTGCGTGACGTCGTCGAGCTCCTTCTCGGCCCGCCGCACCTCGTCCTCGCCCGCCTCGCCGTCCTTGATCATCTTGTCGAGGAGCTCCTTGGCTCCGCGGCGGATGTTGCGGATGGACACCTTGGCGTGCTCGCCCTTGTTCCTGGCGACCTTGATGTACTCCTTGCGGCGCTCCTCGGACAACTCGGGGAACGTCACACGGATCACGGCGCCGTCATCCGTCGGGTTGACCCCGAGGTCGGAGTCGCGGATGGCCTTCTCGATCGCGCCCATCGAGCTCTTGTCGAACGGCTGGATCAGCACCATGCGCGCCTCGGGCACGTGGAACGACGCCAGTTGCTGGATCGGCGTCGGCGTGCCGTAGTACTCGGCGGTGATCTTGTTGAACATCGAGGGGGTGACCCGGCCGGTGCGGATGGTCGCGAAGTCCTCCTTCGCGACCGCGACGGCCTTGTCCATCTTGTCCTCGGCTTCGAGGAGGGTTTCGTCGATCACAGCGGCTCCTGTCGTCTTCTAGCTGGCGGTGTCGGGCTCACGCGCTCATTTGCCTGCGGGGCTCACCAGCGTGCCGATTTTCTCACCGCGTACCGCTCGCAGGATGTTGCCCTCGCCCATGAGGTCGAAGACCACGATCGGCAGGTCGTTGTCCTTGCACAGGCTGATCGCGGTGGCGTCCATGACCGCGAGGTCGCGGAGCAGCACCTCGCCGTAGTCAAGGTGGTCGAACCTGACCGCGTCCGGGTTCTTCCGCGGATCGGAGTCGTAGATGCCGTCCACCTGCGTGCCCTTGAGCAGCGCCTCGGCGCCGATCTCCAGGGCCCGCTGGGACGCCGCGGTGTCGGTGGAGAAGAACGGCGAGCCGAGCCCGGCGCCGAAGATGACCACACGCCCCTTCTCGAGGTGCCTGATCGCGCGGCGCGGCAGGAACGGCTCCGCCACCTGCTGCATGGTGATGGCGGTCTGCACGCGCGTCTCCACGCCCCGCCGCTCCAGAAAGTCCTGCAGGGCCAGGCAGTTGATGACCGTGCCCAGCATGCCCATGTAGTCGGCCCTGGCCCGGTCCATGCCGCCCTGCGACAACGTCGCGCCGCGGAACATGTTGCCCCCGCCGACCACGACCGCGACCTGCACGCCTTCCTTGACCGCCTCGGCGACCGAATCGGCCAGATGATCGACGATGACCGGATCGATGCCCAGCGGCTCGCCGCCGGCGAACGCCTCGCCTGACAGCTTCAGCATCACCCGCTTCCACCTCAGCGGGTTCTGAAATGAGGAAGCCGCCGTCCGTGTGGATTCGTGGGCTGGCTCCCGGTAGTCCTGCACGGCGGCGGCCTCCTTCAGTCGGTAAATCGTTGAGCTGGCAGCTTGCCTAAGCCTAAGCCTGACCGACCTTGAAGCGGACGAAGCCGAGGACCTCGACGCCGTTCTCCTCGGCGTACTTGGCCACGCTCTTCTTGTTGTCCTTGACGAAGGCCTGCTGGAGCAGCGTGAAGTCCTTGTACCAGCCGTTGACGCGACCATCGACGATCTTGCCGATGGCGGCCTCCGGCTTGCCCTCCTCGCGAGTCATCTCCTCGAAGAGCTTGCGCTCCTTCTCGACGACCTCGGCGGGGACGGAAGCGGCCTTCAGGTACTGCGGGGCCATCGCGGCGGCGTGCTGCGCGATGTCCTTGGCGATCTCGGCGTTCGGCTTGTCGAGCTGAACGAGCACGCCGACCGCCGGCGGCAGCGCCGGGTCGGTCTTGTGCATGTACGCACCGATGTAGCCACCCTCGAGCACCGCGAAGCGGCGGATCTCGATCTTCTCACCGAGCGCGGCGTTGGCCGAGTCGAGGTGCTCCTTGACGGTCTTGCCGTCGAAGGAGGACTCGAGCAGCGTCGCCACGTCGGCGGGCTTGGTCTCCAGGACGTGCGCGACGACCTGGCCGGCCAGCTCCTGGAAACGCTCGCCCTTGGCCACGAAGTCGGTCTCGCAGTTGATCTCGACCAGCGCGGCGGAGGAGTCGCCGTCCTGCTTGAGCGCGACGAGGCCGTTGGAGGCGGTGCGGGTCTCGCGCTTGCCCACATCCTTGGCGCCCTTGAGACGCAGCAGCTCGATGGCGCGGTCGAAGTCGCCGTCGGACTCCTCCAGAGCCTTCTTGCAGTCCATCATGCCGGCAGCGGTGATCTCGCGAAGCCGCTTGACGTCGGCCATGTTCACGGAAGCCATTGCTCTTTTTCCTTGTGGGATTTCGTCGTCGTGGATCGGGCGGGCGTCCGGGATCCGGACGCTCCACCCTGTGGGTTCGTGCGGCAGGCGCGTGCCTGGTCTTGCTTGGAGCTCGACCTGGTCGGCTTGCTTGTCGTGCTTCGCTTGAGCCGGCTCGGCCCTGCTGCTTCGGTAGGCATACTGCCCAGCCTGGGGCTGCTTACCGCCCTGGCCTTTGAGGCCCATTTTCCGGGACCGCCCGCCTCGGTGGGAATCCCACCTCGACCAGACACCCCTGGCGGGGCCGTCAGCCGGCCGGCTCGTCCCTGATCGGGACCTCCGGCTCATCCTGGTCGGGCCTGCCGGCTCGGCGGCTCACTTCAGCGCAGCCACTCCGCAGTCAGTATGCCTGTGCCAGTCGTCCAGCCGCCCTGCCCGCCCGATTCCTTGGCGCAGGCCCTGATCAGGCCCTGAGCTCAGACCTTTGATCAGGATCTTGACTCAGACCCTTGATCAGGGCCTGATGCCAAGCCCCTGATCAGGATCTTGATCAGGTAGGCAGGTCAGCTGTCCGACATTCGCCGTTGGCCTCAGGCCTGCGGCTTGTCCTCGCCCTCAGCGGCGGCCTCGGCCGGAGCCTCGGTGCTCTCCTCGGCGGCAGCCTCGGCCGGAGCCTCAGCAGCAACCTCGGCCTCGGCCGGAGCCTCAGCCTCGACCTCAGCGGCCTCGGCCGGAGCCTCGACCTCGGCGGCAGCCTCAGCCGGAGCCTCGGCAGCGGCCTCGGGGGCCTTCGCCTCTTCGGCAGCGCGCTCGCCGGTGCCCTGCTCGATGAGCTCGCGCTCCCACTCGGCCAGCGGCTCGGCGGCGGCCGGCTTCTCGTCACCGCGAGCGGCGCCGGAGCGGGCCATCAGACCGGCCGCGACACCGTCGGCGACGACCCTGGTCAGCAGCCCGACGGCGCGGATGGCGTCGTCGTTGCCCGGAATCGGGTAGTCGACCTCGTCGGGGTCGCAGTTGGTGTCGAGGATCGCGACGACCGGGATGCCAAGCTTCTTGGCCTCGCTGATCGCGATGTGCTCCTTCTTGGTGTCGACGATCCACACCGCACTGGGCACGCGGCCCATGTCCCGGATGCCGCCGAGCGTACGCTCGAGCTTGTCCTTCTCACGACGGCGCATGAGGAGCTCCTTCTTGGTGAGCCCCGAGCCGGCGACGTTGTCGAAGTCGAGCTCCTCGAGCTCCTTCAGACGCTGAAGCCTCTTGTGCACGGTGGAGAAGTTGGTGAGCATGCCGCCCAGCCAGCGCTGGTTGACGTAGGGCATGCCGACCCGAGCGGCCTGCTCGGAGATGGCCTCCTGAGCCTGCTTCTTGGTGCCGATGAACAGAATCGTTCCGCCGTGGGCGACCGTCTCCTTGACGAAGTCATAGGCACGGTCGATGTAGGAGAGCGACTTCTGCAGGTCGATGATGTAGATGCCGTTGCGCTCAGTGAAGATGAAGCGCTTCATCTTCGGGTTCCAGCGCCGGGTCTGGTGGCCGAAGTGAACGCCGCTCTCAAGTAGCTGTCGCATGGTGACGACGGGGGCCATGTGCTGGTCCTCCAGGTCTGGCGCCCGGTGAAGGGCGCGGTTCTCGGTTGTGCCGCGGCAGCGTGTCGTCTGCCGCCCTGATGCCCCGAGACCGCTCCAGCCGGGCACAAGGCCCGGACCGAAGGCGCGGTCCGCAGTGGGGCATGCGAAGTCGGCCTGTGGTCACAGGCCACCAAAAAGTCTACCTCCCGCATCGCCCCAGCCTGACCGTCTACGGTCAAACGGACATCCGGCCCCTTACGCCACCCACCCGCCGAGCCGAACGCGCCGCCGCGCGACCGTCGGCTCGAACCCCGTGGCGACCGTCAGGTCGCGTCATGATCCTCGGTCGGCAGCCCGGGCACAGGCCTTTTCGCGACGGGAAAAAGGTTGATCTGCGCCTCCGCGAGCCTGGCCCCCGCCGGCGCGGCGTCCTCGCTCCGATGACGAGCCTGGTAGGGCTCGAGCAACTTCTCGATCTGGTCGTTCAGCCGCGCCAGTTCCTCGGCGTCGACCCGAATCTGCGTACGGCCGAAGCGCGTCGCGTTCCGCCACTCCTCGGGCTCCTTGTCGATGTTCGCCAGAGCCCGCTCCATCTGCTCGTTGGCCTCACGGGTGACAGCGTTGATCAACAACATTTTGGCCTCACGGACCTCCGGCTGGTCCCCCGGCAGGACCCCCACGCTGAGCGGCCCGCTCACGGCCTTCCACAAGCGTTCCCTGCCGTCGCCCCGTGGTGGCGCGTCCTCCACGAACCCGTACTTGGCCAGCATCCGCAGGTGATAACTGGCGGCGCTGGGCGTGATCCCCGCGATCTCCGCCACCTCGGTCGCGGTGGCACTCCTCTGGACGGCGAGCCGGTTGAGGATCGTCAAGCGTGCCGGATGGGCCAGCGCCCGCATCGCTTTGGGATCACTGAGGCCCCCGCTGTCCCGCGTCATGCGCCAAAGGTTACCCGCCGCCACAGACATGAAGCATTGCCTTCACAACTCCGAAGCATTACCTTCATACTTATGAAGCGTTCCTTTCATACCTCGCGCCCTCTTGACGGCCCTGCGTCTATTTCCGCGCCAGACACCTCTCACGGCGATCCGCTTCCGCCAGACACCTCTCACAACGATCCGCCTACGCCCGACACCTCCCAGGGCGAACCGCCTACGCCCGACACCTCCCAGGGCGAACCGCCTACGCCCGACACCTCCCATGGCGATCCGCCTCCGCTCCGCAAGCAGCGTGATTACCGCCTGCTCTGGACCGCCCGAACCGTCTCGGTCAGCGGCTCAGAGGTCTCGAAGCTGGCGATCCCCCTGACCGCCGTCACGCTGATGACCGCGTCCCCATCCCAGATGGGCCTGCTGACCGCGGCCGCCTCGGTCCCCGCCCTCCTGCTGGGCCTCCAGTCGGGCGCCATCGCCGACCGCCTCAGGCGCCACCGGCCGCTGATGATCGCCTGTGAGCTCGTCTCCTGCGTGGCCGCCGCCACAGTCCCCGTGGCCTGGTTCCTCGGTGTGCTCAACATCCTCTGGCTGATCGTCGTCGCCCTGGTGATCGGCGCCGCCGGAGTGCTCTTCAAGGCGGCGAACTTTCCCCATGTGGCCGCCGTCGTGTCCCCCGAACAGCGCACAGAGGCGATGGCCGGTTTTCACGCCTCCTACTCGGTGGCCTCGGTCAGCGGCCCCGGACTCGCGGGAATCCTGGTGCAGGTCCTCACGGCCCCGATCGCCGTACTGGCGGAGGCGGTGTCGTTCCTGGCCTCGGCCCTGCTGTTGCGCGCCATCCGCACCCCGGAGCACAACGAACCGGCGCAGTCACGCGGCATGTGGCGTGACGTCGTGGAGGGCCTGCGAGCCAGCGTCTCCCACCCCGTACTCCGGGCACTGCTGGGCTCGGGCGTGACCATCAACTTCTTCGCCATGGCGTACACCGCCGTCTACATGCTCTACATGCTGAACACGCTCAACATCCCCAAGGGCATGATCGGCGCCCTGGTCGCGCTGAGCGGCGTCGGGGGCCTGCTGGGCGCCTGGGCCACGGTCCGCCTGGCGAAGCGCTTCGGCGAGAACCGCGTCCTGCTCGTCTCGGTGCTCTTCTTCCCCATCGAGATCCTGGTGGTGGGCCTGCTCACCGGCCCCTTGTGGTGGAAGCTCTCGCTCCTGGCCCTGACCGCCACGATCACCGGCGGCATAGTCGTGGCCTTCGCCACGTGCCTGGGCGCGCTCGTCCTCCGCGAATCCACCCCGGAACTGCGCGGCCGGGTGAACGCCACCATGACCTTCGCCGTCCAGGGCGTCCTGGCGCTCGGAGGCATCGCCGGAGGCGTCCTGGCCGAGTTCGTGGGCCTGCGCGCGGTGATCCTCATGTGCGCGGCAGGCATCGCTCTGAGCTCCATCTGGATCTGGACCTCCCCCCTCCGCCCCCGGCCCAAGTCCTCCCGAACGCCGGCAACCCCATCAACCCCAGCCCCCGACGAACCCTCGCCCAGGCCCAGAACTACGTGACCACCCCCAAGCGCCAGAGCCCTTTCTAAACCCCCTCCTCATCCACAGACCTGGCGTCCCTCCACCTCATTTCACAGACCCGAACCCCTCGCCCGCAATCCACACACTCAGACGCCCCCGCTCACGATCCACACACCCAGGCGCTTCCCCGCTCACGATCCACAGACCTAGCGTCCTCCACCCACAATCCACAGACCAGGACCCCTCGCTTTCAATTCACAGGCCCGGACGCCCTCGCCCACAATCCACAGGCCCGGACGCCCCCGCCCACAATCCACAGAATGCCGTTCACCTCTCGGCGACCTCGGCGCCTCGATAAAACTCGCGCCATGACCCACCACATCAGTTCCCACAGCCACCGCCACCGCGCCTGCGCCCTCTCTTTCTGCGGCCTTCGCGCCCCTTCCTGCCGCCGCCTCCGCGCCAGTCCCTTCCACAGTCCCCATCACACGCCCCGCCGCAGTCCGCGCGCCACTCCCCATCACACTCCCTGCGCCACTCCCCACCACCCTCCCCACCACCCTCCCCACCACCCTCCCCACCACACTCCCCGCGCCAGCCCCTGCCGCAGTCCCCACCACGGTTCGCGCGCCAGTCCTCGCACCGCTCCACGCCACACTCCCCGCGCCGCTCCCCCTAGCGCCGCCACCCACCCGTCATTCCACGCATATGCAGCTCAGAACCGCATTCGCCTACTGACGACAGCCTGCACAGCCGCCCTAATGGCCCTCATTTGCGCGGCTACGTTGCTCCCCATCACCACTGCGTCGGCAAGAGCCTCACCCTCCTCCACCTGGCGATGGCCGTTGGACGGGCACCCCCGCATCCTGCGACGCTTCACACCCCCACCAGAGCCATGGCTGGCCGGCCACAGAGGCATTGACCTGGCCGCCCCCGCCTCCACCCCAGTACTCGCACCAGGCGCAGGCACCATCCGCTTCGCCGGCCCGGTGGCCGGAAAGGGGGTGATCACCATTGACCACGGACAAGGCCTGCGCACGACCTACCTCCCCGTCAAAGCGTCGGTACGACGAGGCCAGGCAGTGACCCCAGGAGCCGAAATAGGCGTCGTAGAAGCCTCGGGCCACCAATGCCCCGAATCGTGCCTGCATTGGGGCCTCCTACGCGACACCCTCTACCTGGACCCCCTGCTCCTTCTGGGTCACGCCACCACCCGCCTCCTCCCTTTCTGGCCCTCAGCGGTCACCACAACCGCACACCTCTCAAAACGGCCCGCCCTCATCACTCCGCAACCCCGCGCCACATCACCCACAACGCGCCAGAAACACGCACCCACCGTGGCCGCATCATCATCTTTACCGCCATTCCAGCTCCAGACAGCGGCGACCGGCACAACGTCTGCCACCATCACCGCGCTGACCACCGCCACCATCGGTTCGGGCGCATTGCTGGCTACCGTCATCCTTATATGCGCAATATGCGCAATATGCCGCCGACAACGCCGCATGACGAACCGATCGGCCCACCGAGCGAAAGGCCAGCACCGCAAACATCCCCACAGACGAGGCGCACCCCCAAGAGCACCCCGACCCCGCCACCCGCCGGCTTCCCGGCCACCGCACTGAAGAAATGAACGCAAATCACCGGCCCAGAAGCTGCGTTTCCAGCGGCCTCCGGCGTCCGTTCTCAAGCTCGCAGACGCGCCCGCCTCAAGCTCGCGGATGTGCCTGCCGATACGCCGCACGCAGCCGCTCGATCGAGACCTGTGTATAAATCTGCGTGGTGTTCAGAGATGCATGCCCAAGCAGCTCCTGAACACTGCGCAGGTCGGCCCCACCCTCAAGCAGATGAGTCGCCGCAGTATGCCGCAGACCATGCGGCCCCATGTCCGGTGCCCCTTCCACCTGCGCCAGCCTGGCGTGCACCACCCGCCGAACGGTCCCCGCATCGATCCGGCCACCGCGCACTCCAAGAAAGAGCGCCGGCCCAGTCCCTTCCCGAACCCACAACGGCCGCCCATGGATGCACCACCGGTCCAGCGCCCGAAGAGCCGGAATCCCAAATGGCACCGACCGCTCCTTACGCCCCTTGCCCATGACCCGGATGACATGCCGCTCTCGATCCACGTCATCCACATCGAGCCCGCACAGCTCACTCACCCGCACACCGGTGGCGTAAAGCAGCTCAAGCATCGCTTGGTCGCGCAATTCCTTAGGCTCGACCGTGGAGGACGCATTCAGAACGGCTTGGGCCTGCTCCTGATCAAGCACCGCAGGCAGCGGACGAGACGCCTTGGCGCTACCGAGCAGCAATCCCGGATCAACCGACAACCATCCACGGCGATGGCAGTAGGCGGTGAATGTCCGAGCACAAGCTGTTCGCCGCGCAAGAGTAGCCCGCGCTTTCCCGGCCTCATGCTGATCAGCCAGCCACGCCCTCAGAACCCCGATATCAAGCCCGCCCAGTTGCCCTTCCACGTAGTCGAGCAGTGACTCAACATCAGACGAATATGCCCGCACTGTATGCGGCGACAGATCTCGTTCGAACCGCAGATACCGCCCAAATTCGGCAGCCACCTCCTCGCGCCCCACACCATCCTGCTCACCCTCAGCTTCATCCATGCCCCACGCTCCTCACACCCGAGCCCATGCTCCCAGCCGTAATCACTTCCCCACCCAACCTGGGACTCACCATCACCCGATACGCGCCGGGCGACACAAGAGGTGCACACGGCGAGTGATCCGATTTTCGTGCCCAGGCCAGCACAGCCTGAGGTGGCCAGGCCAGCGCAGTCTGAGAACGTCAAGCGCCCGCTTGTGAATCCGCGCGCGAGCCCCGCTCCAAAGCGACGCGGGTAAGCCAGCCGAGGCCTGCGGTGAAAGCGGTGACCACACGATCGGCCCGAAGGCGTAGCCGACCAGCGCCGCCAGACGCGGGTAGGCCAGCCGAGGCCTGCGGTGAAAGCGGTGGTCACACGATCGGCCCGAAGGTGTAGCCGACGAGCACCGCCAGCGGGATCCACACAAGGTGCATCGCTTGCAGAGCAACCCTGGCAAGGGTACGCCGCCAGCGGTACAAGATCGGGCAGGACGACGAAGAGCAACATGGCGGCGGCGGCCGGCAAGCCATACTTGACGCTCTCGAAAACCCCGAACGCAGCCAGCAACAGCGCGAGCACGCCCCAGCATGCCTTTCGCACCCAATCGTCACGCCAAGACGACCGTCGACTCCGTGATGCGCCGCGACTCGTCGTCTGAGGTGCGCTCAGCTGTTACTGAGGTGCCCAGCACGAAACCAGCAGCACGCTCGGGCAAGCACCGCGGCCGGGAAAGGATGGCAACCCACTCCGAGGATGCAGCGCAGCTTCAGCGACGCAAAGCGATGCAGCTGCCGCTCACGGACGGGCAGCGTGCCCGGAGACGACAGCGGGCCCGGAGACGACAGCGGGCCCGGAGACGACAGCGGGCCCGGAGACGACAAGTGCCTTCCGTTTGATACTCAGGGCGGCGGGCGCGGCGGTCGGTTACGGAGCCAGGAGGTCGTCTGCGTCGGGGAACGGGGGGTCGTCGGTTGGGTCGGGTTCCGGGGTGGGTGGGGGCTGCAGGGCGGTGGCGTCCGAGGCCTTGGGGTAGGTGGTCGTCTGTTTGCGGAGGCGCCAGCCGTGCTTGGTTCGTTCGATGTAGCCGGCGGCCGCCAGGCCGCCCAGTGCGCTCAGCGCGGTGTCCAGACCGACACCTGCCGCCACCGCGATCGAGGCTGGGCCTGCGCCGCCTCGGGAGGGGATGGCGTCGAGAACTCGTCTGGTCGGTTCGTTGAGTTTGTCGCGGGGCACTGCTGGGGCCCTCGTCTGCGTGGCCATATCCCCGCCTATCACGCCGACCAGGTCGATCATTTCCTCAGGTGAGGTGATGCATACTGCCTTGCGCTCGCGCAGGAGTCTGTGGCAGCCGACGGACGCAGTCGAGGTGATGGGCCCGGGAACCGCCCCCAGATACCTGTTCAGAGACAGGGCGTGGGTGGCTGTGTTGAGGGCGCCGCTGCGGTGGGCCGCTTCTACAACCAGTGTGCCCCTCGACAGGGCTGCTATCAGGCGGTTCCTGATGAGGAAGCGGGCTCTGGTGGGGTGTACGCCTGGCGGACATTCGCTGATCACCACGCCTTGGCCTCGTACAGCGGCGAACAGGGTGTCGTGGGTGCTTGGGTAACAGACGTCCACGCCGCAGGCCAGCACCACCACCGTCGGGGCGTCGGAGGCCAGGGCTCCCCTGTGCGCCGCGCCGTCCACGCCGAACGCGCCGCCTGACACCACGGTCCAGCCCGCCTCACTGAGGCCGACCCCGAACTCGGCGGCGATGTGCATCCCGTACGACGTCGCGGCGCGGGCGCCCACCACCGCGATGGACTTGAGGCAGGAGAACCGAAGGTCTGCCTCCCCGTGAAGCCACAGCCCAAGAGGGCGGCCGGAACCCAGTTGGTCCAGCTGGGTGGGCCATTCGGCGCTACCAGGGACGATCAACCTGGCTCCCAGCCTCTCCCCTGCCTCGATGTCGGCGACGGGATTGGCGGTCACCAGGCGGGCGTACCAGGAGTTCAGGCGGGTGGTGAGGTCTGGTGGACGCTCTTGCTCGGCCTCTTGGGCGGCGAACTGCGGTGGCAGGGTCCGGGCGCGGATCGCGTCCACTGCGCCTGAGGCACCGTATTGCGTCACCAAACGACCCATGATGGGGTCGCCGACGTCGGCGGCCCGCATGAGAGCAGCTCTGGCTTCAAGCTCATCTTGGTGCGCATGCCCATGCACAGGCGGGTGCTCAGGCGGATGTCGATGAGGTCGTTCAGGGTCATGGTGTTCGTGGGTGAGCAGGTCGGCGTTGGTGCTGTTGCCGTTGTGCAGAGGCGGTTGCGCGGGCTTACTGGTGGCGGGCGCAGCGGCGGCGGCTGGAGTGTGGCTGGCCACAGTGGTTGGCCGGCCGATGGCTCCAGTGGTCTCTGGAGGTGGGGTGGGCATGACGGCTCCCGTCGGTGGATCAGGGCAGTAACCACTGGCAGGCTGCTGCCGGAGCTGCGATGGGATCGCGGTGGGAGATCCCGCTTGTTGTTGCGCTGTGGGGGGCGACTGCAGGAAGATAGGTCCTGTTATGGCGCCACTCCGAGCCAGAAGCCGAGGGCTGCGGTGGTCTCGTCTTGGCTCGGGCTGTCCTTGTCGGCCAGATCGGCGAGAGTCCAGGAGACGCGCACGACGCGGTCCAGACCGCGGGCGGTGAGGGCACCCGAGTCCAGGCAGGCCGTCATGGGTTTCACGGCGGCGTCGGACGGGCGGTAGTCGGAGTGGAGGAGCGAGGAGGGGATTTCGGCGTTCGTACGCCAGGGGGTGCCTGCCAGTCGCTTGGCCGCCCGCTCCCTGGCCATGAGCACGCGTTCGGCCACCGTCTCGCTGGTTTCGACGAATTGGCGGTCGGCCAGGAGCTCGCGTCTGGAGGAGCGGGCCACGGTGACCTTCATGTCTATGCGGTCCAGAAGCGGGCCCGACAGTCTGCCCAGGTAACGGCGCCTTGTCGTGGGTGAGCACCTGCAGACCTGACCCTGGTTCTCGGCCTGAGCGCAGGGGCAGGGGTTGGCGGCCAGAACAAGCATGAATCTGGCCGGGAACGTGACCGATCCTGCTGATCTGGACACGGTGACGCGACCTGATTCCAGCGGTTGTCTGAGCGCGTCCAGCACGTGGCGGGGGAACTCCGGGGCCTCATCCAAGAACAAGACACCCCTGTGCGCCAGAGAGACCGCCCCAGGACGCACGACCGTGCTACCGCCGCCGATGATGGCGGCGGAGGTCGCCGTGTGGTGCGGGCTGACGAACGGGGGCCTGCTCATCATGGGTGCGTTGACCGGCAGGACGCCCGCGACCGAGTGGATGGCCGTGACCTCCAAGGCGTGGTCGATCTCCAGGTTCGGCAGAAGGCTGGGGAGGCGCTCGGCGAGCAGGGTCTTGCCGGTGCCCGGTGGGCCGAGCATCCACAGGTTGTGGCCGCCTGCCGCACACACCTCCAGGGCACGCCGCGCGACGGGCTGGCCGACGACCTCCGCGAGGTCGACTGCGGGGTCGATGCCGGCTTTCGGAAGCTCCACGACCTCCTCGATCCGGGGCTCCGGCGGCTGGTCTCCCTTGCGCAGCCACTCCACCAACTGCCGTAGATGCGCCACGGGCACCACGTTGACGTCGGGTACGAGGGCGGCTTCGGCGGAGTTCGCGGATGGGACGACGATCGTGACGTCTCCGTGCTTGGCCGCGCCCAGGATGGACGGGAGTACGCCGCGTACAGGTCTTATGCGTCCGTCGAGGCCCAGCTCTCCGAGAAAGAACGGCTCCGCGATGCGCTCGGCGGGGACTACCCCGGCCGCGCCCAGGATCGCCATGGCTATGGCGAGGTCGAACTGGGAGCCGCGTTTGGGGAGGCTGGCGGGAAAGAGGCTGACGATGATGCGGGCGTCCGGCCAGGAGTAGCTGCTGTTGACGACAGCGGATCTGACTCGGTCGCGGGCCTCGCTGAGCGCGGTGTCGGGGAGGCCGATGAGGTGGATGCCTGCCAGGCCATTGCCTACGTCGGCCTCTATTTCGACGGTGCGGCCTGTCACTCCAATGAGGGCGACGCTGCGTGTGCGGGCCACGGCCATCTAGATCGCCCCCCGTACGTGGCACAGGGCGAAGTCGCCGGCGAAGCGCTCAAGGGCGATCACGTCTACCCGCACGGCCTCGAACGTGGCGGGCTGCGTGGCGAGCCACTTGGCAGCGAGCATCCGTAGTCTGGCCAGCTTGACCTGGCTCACCGACTCCAGCGCAGTGCCGTGGGATCTGCCCGATCGGGTTTTGACCTCGACGACGACCAAGTTGGGGCCCTCTTCGGCGATGATGTCGATCTCGCCGTAACGGCAGCGCCAGTTACGGTCGATGACCTTCATGCCCTCAGCCTCCAGATAGGTCACAGCCACCTCTTCGCCCTGTTTGCCAAGTTGCAGCCTGCTGTTGGTGCGGCGAGGGCTGGGGGTGGGGGTGGCAGTGCCGGAATCGTGAGCCTCGGGGCTCCGCGAGTCGGGAGTGGTTTTGTTATGGCTCCTGGCGGCCATGGGCCACCTCCGTCCAATCGTCTGGTGCGGTCCGGGCACCGACTTTTGCCGACGGGTGGGGTGGGAGGTTGGGGCGAACGTGGTTCTGGGGATAGCGCGGGTGGGGTGCAGGGACCTGTGGATAAGTGGGCGGCAGTAGGTATGCAGGGATGTCAATCGCCGCACGGCACCGCGCGGGTCAGGGCTCGTAGGCAGCGGCACCAGGGCGTCGCGAGCCGTAGCTTGAGGACACCGTGCACTGTGGCGTAGGGCACCGTGTGGCAGGGGCGCGAGGGCGCCGTGCGGACAGGCGCGAGGAGACCGCGTGAGAGAGACCCGAGGACGCCACATGACACGGGCGCGAGGACACCGCGTGAGAGAGACCCGAGGACGCCACATGACACGGGCGCGAGGACACCGCGTGAGAGAGACCCGAGGACGCCACATGACACGGGCGCGTGGGCACCGCGTGAGAGAAGAACGTTAGTGCTGTGACTGGACACGATCACAGCACTAGAACACCGAACAACAGGAACACCGCGTGGGAGACGCCAGGGCGCTGCGTGAGAGAAGCGCGAGGACGCTGATGGGAGAAGCGCGCTGTAGGTCCCACACGTAAGCGTGAGCGCCGTAAAGGCCACACGAGGCAATGTCCGTCAGGCAGGAAAGGTTTGAGGCGCAATGCGGTCCACAGGGCGTCGCAGGTGTGGGAGCGCTCTGCTGTCATTGGAGGCGGCGCGTTTGGTGCGGTTGTGTGTCGCGAGTCCGCCAGTAAGCCTGTGCGTGGCGCGCCCGACCTCACCCCCAGGCCAGGCAGCGTGGCACGAACGGGCCTAGGCCGACCGGACAATCAAGCCGACCGGACAACCAGGCTGACCCGGCCCCACCAGACAACCCGAGCCGACCAGACAAGCAGGCCAACCGAACAAGCAGGCCGACCGAACAAGCGAGCCGACCACAGCCAAAAGGGCCGACCGAACAGCTAGAAGACCGACCGACCCGTACCCTCTACCCCGAAAACCCTTCCTTCGGCATCTCCAGGTCGGCCTTGGCCAGCTCTTCCACGTTCACGTCCTTGAACGTCACCACCCGCACGTTCTTCACGAACCGCGCCGGCCGATACATGTCCCAGACCCAAGCGTCCTGCATCTTGACGTCGAAGAAGACGTCGCCGTTCTCCGCCGTACGCACGTCGAGATCGACCGTGTTGGTCAGATAGAAGCGCCGCTCAGTCTCCACCACGTACGTGAACAAACCGACGACATCACGGTATTCGCGGTAAAGCTGCAGCTCCATCTCGGTTTCGTACTTTTCGAGATCCTCTGCGCTCATCGCGGTCCTCCTGTCGTACCGGTCCCCCGGTTCGCCTGCTCAGGCAACCCCGGCCCCCATTTCATTTTCACCCATCCCCCTCGCCACCGTGACGAAGGAGTAGCGGTGATCAGGACACGGTCCGTGCGTTTCCAGCGCCAGCCGGTGTCCTGGTGTGACATACCCCTTGTGCTCGGCGAAGCCGTACTGCGGGAAGCGCCTGTCGAGCGCGACCATCAGGCGATCCCGCGTCACCTTGGCCACGATCGACGCCGCAGCCACACATGCGGCCACCTGATCTCCCTTCCACACGGCCAGCGACGGAGCGGGCAGCCCGGGAACCGGGAAACCGTCCGTCAGGATGTACTCCGGGTCACAGGGCAACTGTGCGACAGCTCGCCGCATTCCGGAAATGTTGGACTTGTGCAGACCTTTGGCATCGATCTCCCCAGGTGGGATCACCACGATGCCCACATGGGAGACGGGCAGGATCTGGTCGTAGAGGCGCTCACGCACTGCCGGAGTCAGCAGTTTGGAGTCACCGAGGCCGTCGATCTGCCGGCGCAGGATGACGGCGGCGACCACCAGCGGCCCCGCGCAAGCACCCCGACCGGCCTCGTCGACGCCGGCGATGGGGGTGAGGCCGCGGCGGGCCAGCGCCCGCTCATAGGCGTAGAGCCCGGAATCGCGCCGGACGACGCTGGGTCGAGGGCGGAACACAACTGTCATGACAGAGGCAGCGTACGCCCCATTCGCCGCAATCCGCGACCGGAAGCACCCTCTACTTGACCTTGTCGAAGGTGTCGGGACGCGAGAAAAGATACCCGCGCGACAGCGGCCAGTAGCGCACCACGGCCTTGCCGATCACCGCGTCTTCCGAGATGAAGCCCTTGCCGGGCTCCCCCGTGTGCGACCGGGAGTCGGCGGAGGCAGTGCGGTGGTCGCCCATCAGCCAGAGCTTTCCGGCGGGCACCGTGACGTCGAACTTATCGCCGCCGGCGAAATCGTCGGGGTAGAGGTAGGACGTCTCGTCCAGCGGTGTGCCGTTGACGGTGATGCGCTTGTCGGCAGTGCAGCACACCACCTTGTCGCCGCCGATCCCGATGACCCGCTTGATGGTGTCCTCGCCGTTCCAGCCCTTGAAGACCACGATGTCGCCGCGATCAGGCTTGCCCGAGAGCTTGTTGACGAACACCCGGTCGTTGACCAGCAACGTGTTCTCCATCGACACGGACGGGATGTAGAACGACCCGACCACGAACGCCTGGAGCAGCAAGGCGATGCCGATGCCCATGACGAGCAGCAGGACGGTCTCGCGGAAGCCGCCCTTCTTCTTCTCTTTGGCCACGCCCTCCGCCTTCTTGGTGACGGCCATCAACGTCTCCTCACCAGCCGGCGCCGACGGACCAGGACCAAGGGTACGGCCAGCCCGAACCCGGCGACCAGCGGGACCGCCCCGCCCAGCGCCTGGAGCGCGGGCTGCGCGAACGTGTCGGGAATGTCGATCGAGGAGGCCCGGTTGAACGGCCAGACGATCACGAAGGCCCGCCCGATCACCTGGCTCACCGGAATGGAGCCGCCTCCCGGGTCACCGGTGTGACGCCGGGAGTCGAGCGAGACCGAGCGGTGGTCGCCCATCACCCACAAGCGCCCCGCCGGCACCGTGACGTCGAAGAACGTGTCGGACGGCTCGTTATCGGGATAGAGATAGCTCTCCTCGTCGATGGCCGTGCCGTTGACCGTGATGCGCCCCTTGGCGTCGCAACACTTGACGTGGTCGCCGCCCACGCCGATGACCCGCTTGATGTAGTCCTTCTCACCAGGCACGATGCCGAACGCCGTGCCGACCCACCGGAAGAACCCCGCGACCGGGTTGGACGGCTCCTCAAGCTGGAACTCGCCGTCCCACGAATCGACCCCCGAGAACACCACCACGTCGCCGCGCTCGATGTCACGCGTGTGGTAGACGAGCTTGTTGACCAGGACCCTGTCGTTCGTCAGCAGGGTGTTCTCCATCGACTCCGATGGGATGTAGAAGGCCTGGACCACAAACGTCTTGATGATCAGGGCCAGCACCAGGGCGACGACGACGAGAACGGGGAGTTCTTTCCAGAACGACCCCTTTTTCTCGCCTTTTCCACCCTTTGCCGACTTCTGAGTCTCTTCGGCGACCACGTCCACCTCGTCCTCGACAGGGCGGCGCGCCGCGCCGTGCTCCTGGTTCTCGCTAGTCATCGGTGACGAGCCTAGATGATGCGCAGGCTCGACAAGCCTCGACCGACGTTACACCCATGCACGAGTCGCTCCACATAAAGGAAACGGCCCCGTAAAACCGAAAGCCCGCGCGTCGCGCGGGCCATCGGGATGTCCGGAGAAAAGACCGGCTTTACTTCGCGGGCGTGGCGTCGCGCTTCTCGCGGATGCGGGCGGCCTTGCCGCGCAGGTCACGCATGTAGTAGAGCTTGGCGCGGCGCACGTCGCCACGGGTCACGAGCACGATCTTCTCGATGATCGGGCTGTGCACGGGGAAGGTGCGCTCCACGCCGACGCCGTAGCTGACCTTGCGGACCGTGAAGGTCTCGCGGGCGCCGCTGCCCTGCCGGCGGAGCACGAAGCCCTTGAAGACCTGGACGCGGGAGCGGTTGCCTTCGACGACTCGGACGTGAACCTCGAGCGTGTCGCCGGGCCGGAAGGCCGGCACGTCGCTGCGCAGGGTCGACTTCTCGAGCTCCTGGATCTTCGTGTGCATGAGAGTGGTTTCCTCAAAGTTCGCGAGCACGCGGAGGTCCACTCGGCCGCGCTCGTGCGAGCACGACATCGAAGAGGACACGCCTGCTGTCTCCTGGGCCCCCGGGGTCGCTCTCTCCCGGGCATGCCTCACCGACCCTTTGCTGGTCGGCAACGATTCAGTTTGCCATATCTTCCGGCCCGACGCGAAACGAGAGCTCGTCGAGCAGCTTCACGTCGTGCTTGTCGAGCGTCGCGGGATCGAGCGCCGCCGCCAGTTCGGGCCGGTTCCGGACGGTACGCCGGAGCGCCTCGTCCCGCCGCCACCTGGCCACTTTCCCGTGATGCCCGGACAACAACACCGGCGGCACCTCGTGCCCGCGCCAGACCGGCGGCTTGGTGTAGACGGGCCCCTCGACCAGGTTGCGCATGGATCCGGGCGCGAACGAGTCGTCCACGGCCGACTGGGCGTTGCCCAGCACGCCGGGCAGCAGCCTGCCGATGGCCTCCACCATCACCAGCACCGCCACCTCCCCGCCGGCCAGCACGTAGTCGCCGATGCTGACCTCGTCCACCCGCAGCCGCGCGCCGTACTCGGCCATGACACGCGAGTCGATGCCCTCATAACGCCCGCACGCGAACAGCAACCACGGCTCCTCCGCCAGCTCCTGCGCGAGCTCCTGCGTGAACGGCCGCCCGCTGGGCGTCGGCACGATCATGCGCGGCCCACCGCCGCCGGCCACGGGGCCGCCTCCGTGAGCGATGACGTCCTCGCCGGTCACGGACTGGACGGCGCCGTCCGCTGCTACGGAGCCGGCGGCACCACTCCCGGAGGTGGCACCGCCGCCGGCCACGGAGTCGATGGCCTCGCCCCACACCTCGGGCTTCATGACCATGCCGGGCCCCCCGCCGTACGGGGTGTCGTCGACGGTCCTGTGCACGTCGTGGGCCCAGTCGCGGAGCTGGTGCACGCGTACGTCCAGCGTCCCGCGCTCGCGAGCCTTGCCGATCAGGGAGACGTCGAGCGGCGCGAAGTATTCGGGAAAGATCGAGATGATGTCGAGCCGCATCAGAGCAGGCCCTCTGGCGGATCGACGATCAGCCGGCCACCCTCCACGTCGACCTCGGGCACCAGGGCCCTGACGAACGGGATGAGCGCGTCGTCCTGCCCGCTCCGGCGCACGACCAGGAGGTCCTGACCGTGGTGCAGGATGTCGGTGATCTCGCCCACGGGCTCCCCGGACGTGGTCTCCACCGTCAGGCCGATGAGCTGGTGATCGTGGAACTCGTCGGGATCCTCGGACGGCGCCACCTCGGCCGAGTCGATGACCAGCATGGTGCCCCGCAGTTCCTCGGCCGCGTCGCGGCCGATGACGCCGGCGAGCGCCAGCAGCAGGATGCCCTTGTTCCAGCGGGCGCCCTCGATGACGAGCGGCCCCTTGCCCGCGGGGTCGGTCGTGAGCGATGCGCCGGCGAAGAACCGCAGCTCGGGATCGTCGGTGCGCACCTCCACGGTCACTTCACCGCGTACGCCGTGCGGACGGCCTATCCTGCCGACGACAAGCTGCACGTGAATCTACCCTTTCAACGCGAGCGCCCTCACCGGCCACGAGGGCCGATGAGGGCGCGCAAACCTGACGCTAACGGACTGCTTCGTCCAGATCGAGCAAATCGACCCGCACGTACTTCCCGTCGGCCAGGGCGTTCACGACCGTGCGCAGCGCCTTGGCGGTGCGCCCGCCGCGTCCGATGACCTTACCCAGGTCCTCGGGGTGCACCCGGACCTCCAGGACGCGCCCGCTGCGAATGCGGCGTGCGCGGACCCGGACATCGTCAGGATTCTCGACGATGCCCTTAACGAGGTGCTCGAGAGCCTCCTCGAGCACCTCAGGCCTCGCCCTCGGCCTGGGTCTCGGCGGGGGCGGTCTCGGCAGCGTCTTCCTTCTTCTTGGACCGCTTCTGCGTGGTGGCGGCCGTGCCGGTGTCGCCACCGGACAGCGCCTCCTTGGCCGCGGCCTCGTAGACGGCGTGACGGTCGGGCTTGGGCTCGGCGACCTTGAGAGGCGCCGGAGCGGGCTCGCCCTTGAACTTCTGCCAGTCGCCGGTGAGCTTGAGCAGCTTGAGCACGGGCTCGGTCGGCTGCGCGCCGACACCGAGCCAGTAAGCCGCACGGTCGGCGTTGACCTCGATGCGCGAAGGGTCGTCCTTCGGGTGGTACAGGCCGATCTCTTCGATCGCCCGGCCGTCACGCTTGGTGCGGCTGTCGGCGACGACGATACGGTACTGAGCGTTGCGGATCATGCCGAGCCGCTTGAGCTTGATCTTGACTGCCACGGGTGTGGTCTCTCCTGCATTCGAGCGTGGGTGAACGGCATCTCGCCGAGTGGGGCACGACGGGACGACGCTCCAGGGACAGGCGCGTCCGGCGGGAGATGAGAGGGCACCCGCCTGGTCACGATGTTCCAACATGCCATTCTGCCAGATCGATGCCAGTGCCTCGACCTCCCTGCACCGGTGTGCCGCGTCGTCCGTGCCCGGACGCCGGTGGCAGCCCGGCAGTTCATCGTACGACGCCCTCCGCGACCTCGTCGAAGCCGCGCGGAACAGCGCAAGAAGAGGCGCGGGACGAGCACACCAAGACAGTCCGAGGCGAGCGCGCGGACCGGTGCCAGGGCAGGCAGGAGGCTGGCGAAGGCCGCCGGGACGTCAGGTCCCGGCGGCGGTGATCACTTCTGGCCGGGAAGCTTCAGCTTGGACGGGTCGAAGCCCGGCGGCAGCTCCATGCCCGGAGGCAGCTTGCCGCCCAGGTTGCCCAGCAGGCCACCCGGCTTCGGACCCTCGGGAGCCTCGGTGCCGTCCTCGGCGGCGGGCTTGCCCAGCGCCGCCTTGCGCGGGTCGCCGCTGACGCGCCGCCCCTTCTTGACCTTCTTCTGCCCCTTGGCGACCTTGCCGCGACCGCCCGGCATGCCGGGAATGCCCATCCCGCCCGCCATCCGCTTCATCATCTTCTGTGCCTCGAAGAAGCGGGTGACGAGGCTGCTGACCGCGCTGACCGTGACACCGGAGCCGTTCGCGATGCGAGCGCGCCGCGAGCCGTTGATGATCTTCGGGTCCTGGCGCTCACCCGGGGTCATGGACCGGATGATGGCGGCGATGCGGTCGAGGTCGCGATCGTCGATGGAGTTGAGCTGGTCGCGCATCTGGCCCATGCCGGGCATCATGCCGAGCAGGTTCTTGATGGGGCCCATCTTCTGGACCATCATCATCTGCTCAAGGAAGTCCTCAAGCGTGAAGTTCTCGCCCGACGTGAGCTTGCCGGCCATCTTGGCGGCCTGGTCCTCGTCGAACGTCTTCTGGGCCTGCTCGATCAGGGTGAGGATGTCACCCATGTCGAGGATGCGGGAGGCCATCCGGTCAGGGTGGAAGGCGTCGAAGTCTTCCAGCTTCTCACCGGTCGAGGCGAACATGATCGGCCGGCCGGTGATGTGCCGGACCGAGAGCGCCGCACCGCCCCGGGCGTCGCCGTCGAGCTTGGTCAGCACGACGCCGTCGAAGCCCACGCCCTCCATGAACGCCTGGGCCGTCGTGACGGCGTCCTGGCCGATCATGGCGTCGACCACGAACAGGACCTCATCGGGCTCGACCGCGTCGCGGATGTCGGCGGCCTGCCGCATCATCTCCTGGTCGATGCCCAGGCGGCCGGCGGTGTCGATGATGACGACGTCATGCTGCAGGCGCTTGGCCTCGTCGATCGACCGGCGGGCGACGGCGACCGGGTCACCGACGCCGCTGCCCGGCTCGGGCGCGTAGACGGCGACTCCGGCGCGCTCGCCCACGACCTGGAGTTGCTGGACGGCGTTGGGCCGCTGCAGGTCGGCCGCGACCAGCATGGGCGCGTGGCCCTGCTCGCGCAGCCACTGGGCGAGCTTGCCCGCCAGGGTCGTCTTACCGGCGCCCTGAAGACCCGCCAGCATGATGACCGTCGGCGGCGTCTTGGCGAAGCGGAGCCTGCGGGTCTCGCCGCCGAGAATCTCGATCAGCTCGTCATTGACGATCTTGACGACCTGCTGCGCAGGGTTGAGCGCCTGGGAGACCTCGACGCCGCGGGCGCGCTCCTTGACCTGGGCGACGAACGCCTTGACCACCGGGAGCGCGACATCGGCCTCGAGCAGGGCGATGCGGATCTCGCGCGTGGTGGCGTCGATGTCGGCGTCCGACAGCCGCCCCTTGGCTCGGAGGGAGGAGAAAACCGATGTCAGCCGGTCGGAAAGCGTCTCGAACACGTGGTAGGCCAGTCCTCGAAGCGGATATACGTTTAAGCCTCCAGCCTATCCGCTCAACTAGCCGCTCCAGCCGGGCACGGCCATCCGAACTGTGAGCGCGTGCTCGACCAGCTGGATGAGCGCGGTCTTGACCGAGTCCTTCGAGCGGGCGTCCAGGCGCACCATCGGGATGTGCGGCGACAGGGTGAGCGCGTCGCGCACCTCGGAGTCACTGTGCAGATAGGTGCCGTCCCAGCCGTTCACCCCCACGATGAACGGCAGCTGGGCCTCTTCGAAGTAGTCGATCGCCGGGAAGCTGTCGGCGAGACGGCGGGTGTCCACCAGGACCACCGCGCCGATCGCGCCGCGCACCAGGTCGTCCCACATGAACCAGAACCGGTGCTGCCCGGGGGTCCCGAACAGGTACAGGATCAGGTCGCGGTCGAGCGAGACGCGGCCGAAGTCCATGGCGACGGTCGTGGTCGACTTCAGCGGTGTCATTCCCAGGTCGTCGATCCCCGCGGAGGCGTCGGTCATGACGGCCTCCGTGGTCAACGGCATGATCTCCGACACCGCGCCGACGAAGGTCGTCTTGCCCACCCCGAACCCGCCGGCGACCACGATCTTCGTCGAGGTCAATCCGGGGCTAGAGCCTGCGAAGTCCACTGAGCACCCTTTCCAGCAGGTTGACGTCCGGCCTACCCGCTTCAAGCTGCGGCTGATGCACCCGAACCAGGCCCTCGGCCGCCATGTCCGCGATCAACACACGCACCACGCCGAGCGGCATCCGCAGCAGCGCCGACACCTCGGCGACCGACCTGACCTGCAGGCACAGCTGGCTGATCGCCTTGTACTCGGGCGTGATGTGTGAGAACTCCCGGTGTTCGGCGGTAGCCGAGGACACCAAAGCCTCCATGGCCAGCTTGACCTTGGGCGCGGTCCGCCCGCCGGTCACGGCATAGGGCCGTACCGGCGAGGCGGGGTCGTGTCGGGCGGGCTGCTGGGGTTGAGGGTCCCAGCCGCCGCTGTTCCATCTGGGGTCTGTCACCTACATCACCTGGACTGACTGGCGCGCAGCTCCGCGCGCACAGCCGGAGTCAGCACCTGACCGGCGCGATCGACCATCAGCGTCATCTGGTACGCGACCAGGCCCATGTCACA
>NZ_JBSFVA010000037.1:0-92212 GCF_053592075.1 Nonomuraea sp. NPDC002799 | reverse complement strand
GACTTGAAGACGGCGAACATGACCGCCGCCGTGCGGCCGCGACCCGACCCGGGCCGTCCTGGCGCTTTCCTGCCCAACGGGCGGGCCGCGAAGTCGGGCCTGAACAAGGCGATCCTGGACAAGGGCTGGTACGGGCTGGAGATCGCGCTGCGGTCCAAGGCCCGCTACACCGGGACGGTCATCGCAGCCGTTCCGGCCCCGTACACCTCACAGACCTGCCCGGCACCAGCCTGCGGGGTGATGGATGGCAAGAGCCGCGAGAGCCAAGCACTCTTCTCCTGCACCACCTGCGGGCATACCGAGCACGCCGACATCGTCGGGGCAAAGAACACGTTAGCGAAGTATCAGGCGGCCGGGCCGGCCGTCTCAGGGCGTGGAGACCCATCCGGGTCTGTGAAGCGTCAAGCACCCCGTTCCACAGCACGGGCCGCGTCAGCGGCACGAACTGCCGCGTGAGCGGCACGGGAATCTCCGTCCTCAGGGCGGAGAGCAAGTCAATTGTTGCCCTCGGCGGCCGAGATGTCGGCGAGGGCCGAGGTGGGGTCGCGTTCGACCGCGAGGTCGCCGAGGCTGACGATGCCGACCGCGCGGCCGTCCTCGACCACCGGCAGACGGCGTACGGCGTGCGAGCGCATGAGCTGCACCGCCTGGTCGACGCTGGTGTCGGGCCCGACGGCCTCGACGGACGGGCTGTAGGCGTCGCGCACCGGCGTCTGCGGCGGCTTCTCGCCGGCCACCACGCGCACCGTGATGTCCCGGTCGGTGATGATGCCGCACATGCGCCCGTTGTCGTTGACGATCACGGCTCCGGCGTCGTTGTCGCGCATCAGCGCCGCGGCGACGGACACCGGCTGCCCGGCCTCCACCGTCGCCGGATGCGAGGTCATCACGTCTGCCACGGTCTTCGCCATGGGGTCCTCCTGTGAGTTCGGTCCAGGCGGCCCCTACCCGGGGGCATTGGTGACTCACGGCGCTTTGTCGGTTCTCTGCGTTCGGCCCGCATGTCCGGCACGTGCGCAGGCCGCCTTTTTGACCTGCCGCGACCTACGGCGACACCGTGACCTCCTGCAGGTCCTTGGCCGCCAGGCGGATCTCATCGAGCAGCACGGTCAGGTCGTCCTCGGTGGTGTCCGGATGCAGGAAGCAGGCCCGCAGCGCGTCGCGCCCGCCGAGCCGGGTGCCGGTGATGAAGGTGTTCCCGCGGGCCTGGACCGCGCCGGGGATCGCCCGGTTGAGGGCGTCCAGCCCGTCCGCGTGCCGCGGGGTGTGGCGGAAGGCCGTGATGGAGGTCGCGACCGGGGCGAGCAACTCGAAGTCGGGAGCCTGCTCGACCATGGCGGCCAGCGTGCGGGCCAGGCCGGTCGTGTGGCCGACCAGGCGGGTGATGCCCTGTCTGCCCAGGTAGGACATGGTCGCCCACGTCTTCAGGGCGCGGAACGGGCGGGTCTGCTCGGGCCCGTACTCGGCGAACCACCCCAGATCGCCCGCGTTGTCGTCGATCAGGTACGACGGCACCAGGCTGAACGCCGCCCGCGCCGCGCCCGGGTCGCGCAGCAGGGCGCAACCGCAGCCCACCGGCACGCCCAGCCACTTGTGCGGGTCGAGGGCGAGCGAGTCGGCCCGCTCCAGCCCCGCGTAGCGTGGCGCGGCGCCGTCGGCCAGGATGCCGAGGGCGCCGTACGCGCCGTCCACGTGGAACCAGAGCCCGTGCTCGGCGGCCACGTCGGCGATCTCGGCGAGCGGGTCGACCGCGCCGGAGTTCACGGTGCCCGCGCTGCCCGCCACGCAGAACGGCCGCAGGCCGGCGGCCAGGTCGTCCGCGACCATGGCGCGCAGCGCGCCCACGTCCATCCGGTAGGCGTCGTCGACCGGCACGACGCGGACGTTCCGCGCCCCGAGGCCGAGGAGCTGGGCCGCCTTGTGCAGGCAGCTGTGGCCCTCCTCCGTGACGTACATGATCATGGCCGGCCGGCCGGACAGCCCTTCCTCGCGGGCGTCCCAGCCGTCGGCGAGGGCCGCCTGCTGGCGGGCGGTGGCCAGGCAGATCACGGTGGCCATGGACGCGCCGCTGGTGAGCAGCCCGCCGCCGGGCGGGTGCGGGAAGCCGACGAGGTCCGCCAGCCAGCGCACGACGGAACGTTCCAACTGCGGGCCCGCGTGGTCGCCGCCGGCGCAGCTCGGGTTCAGGGCGGCGGCGAGCGGCTCCACGAGGACGCCGGCCGGGTTGGGCGGGGAGTTCACCCATCCGAAGAAGCGGGGGTGGCCGTTGCCCATCGGGTGCGGCAGCACGCGGGCGCGGGCGTCGTCGAGCAGGTCGTCGAGGGGGCGGCCGGTCTCGGGCAGGTCCTGCTCGCTCAGCCAGGCGCGGTCGGCGGCGGGCACCGGCTGCCACACCGGGCGCCCGGTCACGCCGGCCAGGTGCTCGGCCACGATCCCGGCCGCCCGCACACCGGCCCGGCCCAGGCCGGTCTCCGGGGCGGCGGGGTGGTCGAGGCCGGTGCCGGCGGTGTGCGGCGCGGGCGGGCGGGGCTCATCCATCGGGCGATTCCTTCCAGTGTTCGTGCTGTCCGGCCGCGCCCAGCTCCATGGCGAGGTAGTAGACGCAGTCGGTGGCGCCGTCGTTGGCGAAGGCGTGGCGGCAGTCGCCCGGGTAGTACGCCGAGTCCCCGGCCGCCAGTTCGTACGGCCTGCCGTTGATCGTCAGCCGCAGGCCGCCGTGCTCGACCGCGAGGTATTCCCGCGACCCCGGCGCGTGCGGCGCGAACTCGCCCGCGTCCACGCCGGGCGCGATCGTCGTGCGCATGAACTCGAACTCCACGTCGCCCAGCACCGGCGACAACACCCGCCGCTCCCAGCCGGACGGGTCGCGCAGGACCCGCTGCTCGGCGTGGCGCAGCACCCGCATCGCCGCGTGCGCGGGCTCGTCGAGCAGTTGCCCGATCGAGGTGCCGAGCGCCGTGGCCAGCCGGTCGAGCACCAGCACGGTCGGCGTCTTGGCGCCCCGTTCGACCTCCGAGACCATGCTGCGGCTGATGCCGCTCAGCTCGGCCAGCCGCTCGATGGACAGCCCGCGCTCGCGGCGCTCGGTGCGGATCCGCGACCCCAGCTCGGCCATCGACAGGCCGCTGGACAGAACCCCTTCGCCTTGCATTCCTCCACTATAGCGGTGAAATGTCCACTATGGCGGAATGCTCCTCCTGATACGCCGCCAGCACCTGCCTGCGGCGCTTGGCCGGAAGGCGGTCGATGTACAGGTGGCCGTCGAGGTGATCGCTCTCGTGCTGCAGGCAGCGGGCCAGCAGCCCGGTGCCCTCGACCGTGACCGGCTTCCCGGCCGCGTCGAACCCGTGCACGGTGGCGTGGTCGGCGCGGGGGAGCGGCGCGTACTGGCCCGGAACCGACAGGCAGCCCTCGTCGCCCGGATCGAGCCGGCGCTCGCCGAGCCGCGGCAGCTCCAGTGCCGGGTTGACGACCACGCCCTTGTGACGCTCGCCGTCCTCGTCCGGGCAGTCATAGACGAACACGCGCAGCGGCACGCCGATCTGGTTGGCGGCCAGGCCCACGCCCTCCGCCGCGTACATGCTGGCGAACATGTCGTCCACCAGCGCCGCCAGCTCACCGTCGAACCGGGTGACCGGCTCGCACGCCCGGTGCAGCACCGGGTCTCCCACACGCACGATCGGCCGGACCTCTCCCACGACCAACGCCTCTCCTCACCTCGCGAACGTTTCGCGCCAAGTGTACGAGTATTTCACTATGTCTCATATATCAAGACGTTCTTTCTTAAAGTATGAGATGAGGGATAGGGTCGTTCTTATTGAAGGCGAAACAAGGGAGTTTGTCGCGATGGATGCCGTCTACACCCATGGCCATCACGAGTCCGTGCTGCGCTCGCACCGCTGGCGCACCGCGGAGAACTCGGCCGCGTACCTGCTGCCGCACCTCAAGCCGCACATGAAGGTGCTGGACGTGGGCAGCGGCCCCGGGACGATCACCGCCGACCTGGCGGCCAGGACCGGGCACGTGACGGCCTCCGAGGTGACGGCGGACGCGCTGGAGCTGGCCAGGGCCGAGGTGACCGCCAGAGGGCTGGCCAACGTGGACTTCGCCGTCGCCGACGTGCACGCGCTGGAGTTCGCCGACGACACGTTCTGCGTGGTCCACGCGCACCAGGTGCTGCAGCACGTGGGCGATCCGGTGCGGGCGCTGCGCGAGATGCGCCGGGTGACCAAGCCCACCGGGTACGTGGCCGCCAGGGACAGCGACTACGCCTCCTTCGCGTGGTACCCGCTGCTGCCTGAGCTGGACGAGTGGCTCGCGCTCTACGACAAGATCGCGCGCGGGAACGGGGGCGAGCCGGACGCCGGGCGGCGGCTGCTGTCGTGGGCCAGGGCGGCGGGCTTCTCCGACGTCACCGCCACCTCCTCCACCTGGTGCTTCGCCACCCCGGAAGACCGGGCCTGGTGGGGCGGGATGTGGGCCGAGCGCATCCTGCGCTCCTCGATGGCCGAGCAGGCGCTGGCCACCGGGGCCGCCACGGAGAGCGACCTGCGGCGGATCTCGGAGGGATGGCTGACGTGGGCGGCGGCCGACGACGGCTGGTTCTCGGTCCTGCACGGCGAGATCCTCTGCCGCGTCTGACCACCCTGCCCGAGGCTGGGTGGCGTCTCAGCCAGGGATGGCTACAGGCCGAGGGTGCGGGCGCGCTGCCAGGCCGGGTCGCGATAGAGCACCCGGTCCGTGCCGACCAGCTCGTCCGGCGCCGACAACATCGTGATCTCGCCCTCGGCCTGCAACCGCAGCAGCAGATCCCGCACCCGGGGCCCCACCGGCAGGCGCCCCGGCGGCAGTCCCAGCCCGGAGCGCACGGTGTCGGCGATCTCCGACAGGTGGAACGGCCCGTCGAACCCCGCCACGATCCCGCGTACGACGGGCATCGAGATCAGCTGCTCGGCCTCGGCGTGCGCGAGCTGCCAGATGACCTGCTCCTTGCGGCGGCCGGTCGCCGCGCACGCGGTGCAGTCGCGCGGCAGGCCGGGCGCCATCTCCCCGGCGGCCGAGCCCAGGCACGCCGAGCACAGGCCGTTCTCGGCCGCGTGCGACTCGGCCGTCATCCGGCCGGCCAGGAGGACGCCGCAGTCGCAGGCGTACGCGTCATCCAGGATGCCGGTCTGCGGGGAGATCGCATGCTTAGTCACCGAGCCGACTCTACCGGGGCCCGCCGCCGGGCCGACCCCGCCCGAATCGCCGGGCCGACCCCGCCCCAACCGCCACGCCGACCCCGCGCTCACCGCGCCCGGTGTGGTCAGCCGCGGGCGTCGGCCAGGCCGTGCAGGCGGCGCAGGGCCTTGCGGGCCGAGGCCGCCACCCGTTCGTCCGGATGGTGGTCGATGAACACCCGCAACACCCGCCCCGTCCACGGATGATCCCCGAACGCCAGGATCGCGATCGTCCCCGCCTGCTCCTCCGCCGCCATCCCCATGGCGATCGACTCGATCACCTCACCCGTCTCGCCGCCGAACTCCAGCAGCGCCGCCGCCATGTCCACCAGCACCCAGGCGATCTCCTCCGGTGCCGGCTGCCGGTCCTCGCGCCCGGTCCTGGCGGCGATCACGGCGCCCAGCCGCGGCTCCTCCAGCAGTCCCGCCAGGGCCAGCCGGCCCTCGTCGCCGAGGTCCGACGACAACAGCTCCACGCCGACGGCCCGGCTCAGCGGGCTCACCGTGCCCAGCACCGAGGCGATCTGGGCGGCGGCCCCGTCCCGCTCCTTGAGCCACCCGGCCAGCTCCTCGCCGCGCTCGGCCTCAGGGTAGGAACGCAGTCCGTGCAGCAGCGCCGCCGCGTCGGCGTCCGCGAGCGAGCCCATGACCGGGATCTCCTGCCCGGTGGTGTCCGCGATGATCCGCCGCGCCGCCCACAGGCCGAGCCAGCTCAGCGTGTACGGCTCCGCCTGCCGTACCAGCCCGAGCCCGGTCAGCGTCTCGGGAACGTCGCCCACGAGCGGCTCGCGCGACAGGAACATCCGGATCAGCTCCAGCAGCAGCCCCTCGTCGGCGGCCAGCCGCTCGCGGCAGTGGTCGGCCCACACGGTCAGCACCTCGGCGTCGGAGCCTTCCGGCGTCAGCTCCCCGGCCAGCGGGGCGGCGTGTACGGCGGCCGCGAGCGTGGCCTCGCCGGGCAGCCGGATCGGGGGCTGCAGGGGCAGCGTGTCGTCTTCGTAGGACCTCACGAGCCCATCCTGTCGCGATATTTCCGGTAGAGTGCCGCCGGATAACCGAAAAGTCGGAAGAAAGGAGGCGCAGAGATGTTCAGCATTGCCGTGGGCGCTCGCCGCGCCCGCTTCTACTTCTCGGAGGAACCGTGCTTTTCCGTCCTGCGGTCGAGGCTGACCTAGACCGCTTGCTCGGCTGTGTCGTCGATGAGTCCATCAGCTGGGCGCATCCCGACCGGCTGCTGTCGTTCCTGGAGAGCGGCAACTACCGTTATGACCGCATCTGGCTCGCCACTGATGACGACGGCGAGATCCTGGGCCGGGCCGTCTGGTGGGGCTTCCCTGACGGGGCCAAGCCGCTCGCGATGGACTGCCTCTACGTCGGCCCGTCCGTCGACGACCGCGTGGGCCTGGCCGCCGAACTGCTGACCCATGCCCACGCCGCCTTCGGGCTGGCGCCCGAGTACCACGTCTTCGTCGCCGGCGACTGGCGCGACGACCCGCGCGCCTCCGCCGCCGTCGCCTGGCGCTGGGAGGCCGCCGGCCGGGCCGGGCTGATCAAGGAGCTGGAACGCCTGCGCTACGCCTGGACGCCGGACGCGCCCGTGCCGCGGCCGTCGGAGCGGCTGGTGTTCCGGGAGGATGACGACGACGAGGCGTTCGTGACCGCGTTCCGGCGGGTGGCGGCCGGCACCCTCGACGCCCACACGCGTGCGGCCCTGAAGACCACGGACCCCGTGGCGCAGGCCCGCGAGGACGTCGCCGACTACAGATCCATGCCGGGGGAGCGGGCATGGTGGCGGCTGGCGTACACGCCGGACGGAGACCTGGTGGGGGTCGCGCTGCCGTCGGAGAACAACGCGGGTCCCGTGGTCGGCTATCTGGGCGTGGTGCCCGAGCACCGCGGCCACGGATACGTCGACGACCTGCTCGGCGAGATCACCCGGTTCCACGCGGACCGCGGCGTGCGGCGGATCGCGGCCGACACCGACACCGGCAACGTGCCGATGGCGGCGGCGTTCGAACGGGCCGGATACGAGAAGTTCGCGATAAGGCTGGTCCTGTCCGCGGACCCGCCCACCGCGTGAGCTGACCCACCCGCCCGCCCCGCCCGCCACGGCGCGGCGGGCGGGGCGGTCTCACACGGGCGGTCTCACACGGGCGGCCCCACGCGGGCGACCCCACCTCAGGTCACCGCGCCGGTCCGGGCCCGCACCACCAGGTCGTGCAGGGCGTCCTCCGCCGTCGCCCGCTCGGGCAGCGCGCAGGACTCCCGCGCCTCCTCCAGCGCCCCCGTCATCCGCTCCAGGTCCGCCGCCACCTCCGGCCTGGCCGGCGCCGCCCCGTGCTCGGCCTCCCGCTTCATGGCGACCAGCTCGGGCAGGTACGCGGGCCCGTACGCGTACAGCCGCGTCAGATCGGCCTGGAGCTCGCCGGTGCGCATGAGGTGCGTGCCCGTGGCCAGCACACGGAAGGTGTAGAGCAGCGGCTTCAGCTCCCGGGTCCGCTCGAACAACCGCCACTGCGTACGCGCGAAGCCCAGGTAGTGGTGCGCGTGATGCCGCGTCACGCACTCGGGGGCCAGCGCGACCAGCTCCTCGTGCACCGGCGACGACGCCACCACCAGCGGCGACAGGAGCTGCTCCAGCACGTAGCCGTTGCGGCCGAGCAGCAGCCGGCCGAACTTGGCCAGGTCATGGGTGACCAGGTCCATCTCCACGCCGTCGCGCGTCCACGAGCCCTCCAGCGTCTCCGGGCCGTGCCGCAGCCCCGCCACCTCCTCGACCGGCAGCACGTGCGCGCCGCGCAGGTCCACGTCGGAGTCCGCCGACGGGAACCCGTACAGATGCGCGCCGCTGACCGTCGCGAACACCATCGGATACGGCTGCGCACCGGGGATCTCGGTGAGCCAGCCGGGCAACTCGGTCACAGGCCCTCCCTTCGGACTTCCACCAGGAAGTCGTCCACCCGCTCACGGTCCGGCCGCGCGGGAAGCGTGTCCGGCGCCGAGGAGAGCGCGGCCGTGAGCGCGGCGCGCCAGGCGTCCACCTCGGCCCACGGCAGCTCGCCCCGCTTGATCGCCAGCAGCCGCTCCCGGTGCGCGTCCATGGCCACCAGCGGCTCGCCGTGCCGCACCAGGTTGAGGCCGCTGAGCAGCAGCCGGATCATGTGCATGGCCTGCTTCCACTTGGGCGCGGCCGGGTCGAGCCGGCGGAACTGGGCGTCGGCGTACCCGGCGAACGACTGCCGCGCCCGCGCCGACACGAACGCCCCGCGCAGGTCCCGCAGGCGCTGCCCGGCCGGGGTGACGACCTCGACCATGGGGGACCACAGGCATTCCAGGACGGTCGGGTTCGCGTCGAGGGCGAGGACGCAGAAGCGCTCGACCTCCCACGAGAACTGCTCGGGCAGGGGGCCGTCCCGGTGCGTGGCCGGCTTGTCCAGCCGCCAGAACGCCGCCGTCGGCGCGGCGAACACGCCGCGCCGGTCGGTGTCGGAGTCCTCCGTGTCGAGCCCGTACGCCCTCGACCCCAGGACGACGGAAAGGATCATGTCATCGCTCACGCGCCTATCTTGCGTCATGGGGCGGTGGACTGGTCTGATCGATAAGTGGGCGGTTATGACGAGGCTTACCGGCGCAGCATCGAGGACCCCGAGGCGTTCTGGGGTGAGGCGGCGCGCGCGATCGACTGGGACGTGGCGCCGGCCACCGTGACCCGTGACGGCCGATGGTTCCCCGACGGGCGGCTCAACACCTGTCACAACGCGGTGGACCGGCATGTCGCGGCCGGGCGCGGCGATCAGGCGGCGCTGATCTACGACAGCCCGGTCACCGGCACGGTGCGCACCATCACCTACGCCGAGCTGCTCGACGAGGTCGCCAGGACCGCGGGCATGCTGCGCGACCTCGGCGTCCGGGCCGGCGACACGGTGGTGATCTATCTGCCCATGGTGCCCGAGGCGGTGGTCGCGATGCTGGCCTGCGCGCGGCTGGGGGCGGTGCACTCGGTGGTGTTCGGCGGGTTCGCGGCCAGGGAGCTGGCGGTGCGGATCGACCACGCCCGGCCCAAGGTGGTGCTCTCGGCGTCCTGCGGCATCGAGCCGGGCCGCGTCGTGCCCTACAAACCGCTGCTCGACGCGGCGCTGGAGCAGGCCGCGCACCGGCCCGCCCACTGCGTGATCCTGCGCCGGCCGCAGTGCCCGGCCGAGCTGGTGGACGGCCGCGACCTCGACTGGGAGAGCACGGTCCGCGACGCCGAGCCCGCTTCCTGCGTGAGCGTGGCGGCCACCGACCCGCTCTACATCCTCTACACCTCCGGCACCACCGGCTCGCCCAAGGGCGTCGTGCGCGACAACGGCGGCCACGCGGTCGCGCTGCGCTGGAGCATCCCGGCCGTCTACGGCGCCGCCCCGGGCGAGGTCTTCTGGGCGGCCTCCGACGTGGGCTGGGTGGTCGGCCACTCCTACATCGTGTACGCGCCGCTACTGGCCGGCTGCACGAGCGTGCTGTACGAAGGCAAACCGGTCGGCACCCCCGACCCCGGCGCGTTCTGGCGGGTGGTGGCCACGCACGGGGTACGGACGCTGTTCACGGCGCCGACCGCGTTCCGCGCCATCAAGAAAGAGGACCCATCGGGAAATTTCACTAAAAAGTGGGACTTGTCCTCACTTCGATACCTCTTCCTCGCGGGCGAGCGGCTCGACCCCGACACCTACCACTGGGCCTCCGACCTGCTCGGCATCCCGGTGATCGACCACTGGTGGCAGACGGAGACCGGCTGGCCCATGGCCGCCGACTGCGTCGGCATCGAGCGGCTGCCGCTCAAGCCCGGCTCGCCCACCAAGCCCGTCCCCGGCTGGGACGTGCGCATCCTCGACGCCGACGGCGAGGAGTGCCCGCCGGGCGTGGAAGGCGCGGTCACGGTCAAGCTGCCCCTGCCACCCGGCGCGCTGCTCACCCTCTACCGCGACGACGCCCGCTTCACCGCCTCCTACCTGTCGCGCCATCCCGGCCACTACCTCACGGGCGACGGCGGCCACGTCGACGCCGACGGCTACCTCTACGTCATGGGCCGCATCGACGACGTGATCAACGTGGCCGGCCACCGGCTCTCGACCGGCTCGATGGAGGAGGTCATCGCCGCCCATCCGGACGTGGCCGAGTGCGCCGTGATCGGCGTGGCCGACGAGCTGAAGGGCCAGCTCCCGGTCGGCTTCGTGGTGCTCAAGGCCGGCGCCGCCCGCGACCACGGGGAGATCGAGCGCGAGCTGACCGCGCTCGTCCGCGAGCGCATCGGCCCCGTCGCCGCCTTCCGCCGCGCCGTGGTGGTCGCCCGCCTGCCGAAGACCCGGTCGGGCAAGATCCTGCGCGCCACGATGCGGGACATCGCCGACGGCAATCCCTACACCACGCCGTCGACGATCGAGGATCCGGCGGCGTTGCCGGAGATCGCCCAAGCCGTGAAAAGGCCGGAGAAGGCCGTGAAGGAACCATGACGGACGGATAACGTCCGTGGCGTCTCCGCCAAGAAGCCTGCGCGATAGCCGCATACAACGCATGATGGGACATCCCAGTCTCGGGAGGAGGCCATGATCGAGACTCCCAGCTACGCCGACGCCCTGAGGATCCTCGGCTGCAAGGACAGCAGGCTGGTCAAGGTGGTCGGGTTCGCGGCGGCCGCGGCCCGTACCGGATGGGCGCTGGCGGGGGCCGGGCGCCTGGTGACGAGCCTGGCCGACATGCGCGCGGACGTCCTGCGCTACGGCGAGGAGGTCGTCCGCCGCCTGCCGGAGCTGAAGACCGGCGTGGACCGTTTCACCCGCACCCAGCGCATGGCCGCCGCGCACGCCGTCATCGTCGTCTCGGCCTACTTCGAGGCGCTGGGCGAGACGAAGCTGCCGTTCACGCTGGAGCAGCTCGACCGCGGCGGCAAGATCTCCCGCGGCGTGCCGACACCCGAGCGGTTCGCCCGGCTGATGGCCGGGCTGCTGCTGGAGCGGCTGCCCACGCCCGAGCCGCACCTGCCCTACGCCGAGACCCGCCAGGACGTGGAACGTGCCTATCTGCGCATGTCCGAGGCCGTGGCCGGATACATCGGCGGCCTGGCCGTCTGGGACGAGCTGTCCGTCGACGAACGGCTCCTGCTGCCCCGCATGCTGACCGAAGGGCCGCCCGCGCACGCGCTGCGCATCTACGACGAGGACTACCGGTCGCTGGCCCTCGACAGCCACGAGTTCGGCGTGCGCACCCTCGTCACCGAGAAGCCGGCCCCCGCCACGGCGCTGTCGCGGGTCGCGTGGCTGCTGGCCGAGCTGGCCCCGCCGCGCGTGGGCGACCGCCCCGTGATCCACCGGGCCAGGATGGCCGCCAACGCGCTCGACCAGCCGCTGCTGATCGCCGGCAAGCTCCCCGAGGACGTCTACCTGCCGCTGCTCGGCGAGGGCTATCTCAGCCCCCGCTTCCGGGTCGCGGAGCTGGCCCGCGAGGCCACCCCCGCCCAGCGCGACTGGTGGGCCGACCGCCGGCTGCTGGCCGACAGCGAGGCCTTCCTGGTCGGGCACCTCACCTCGCTGCGCGCCACCCAGGCGCCCCTGCTCGTGCTGGGCGAGCCCGGCTCCGGCAAGACCAAGCTGACGGAGGTGCTCGCCGCCCGCCTGGCCAGGTCGGAGTTCCTGCCGATCCGGGTGGAGCTGCGCGGCGTGGCGGCGCGGGCCGGCGTCACCGAGCAGATCGAGCAGGCCGTCGCCGAGATGCTGGGCGAGGAGGTCGGATACGCCGACCTGGTCGCCGCCGGCGACGGCGCCATGCCGGTGATCCTGCTCGACGGGTTCGACGAGCTGGTCCAGGGCGGGGCCGGCCGTTACGACTACCTGGAGCACGTACGGGAGTTCCAGCGCAGGGAGGCCGGTCTGGGCCGCCCCGTCGCGGTGATCGTGACCAGCCGCACCATCGTGGCCGACCGGATACGGTTCCCCGACGGGCTGCTGGCGCTGCAGCTCCAGCCGTTCGAGGAGCAGCAGGTCCGCCAGTGGCTCGACGTCTGGGACCAGGCCAACCGCGCCCTGCTGGCCCGGCGCGACCTGCGGCCCCTGCCCGCCGCGGCGGCGCTCGCGCACGGCGAGATGGCCCGCCAGCCGCTGCTCCTGCTGCTGCTCGCGCTCTACGACGCGGGCAGCAACGCCCTGCAGCGCGACCACGGCCCGCTCGGCCGCGCCCGCCTGTACGAGGTCCTGCTGCGCGACTACACCGAGCGCGAGACCGGCGGCGTCCGGCGGGTGGCGATCGACCAGGAGCTGGTCCTGCTCGGCGCGGTGGCGCTGTCCATGCTCGCGGCCGGCCGGCAGGTGATCACCGACGAGGCGCTCAACCGGGACCTGCCCGCGCTCTGCCACGGCGGCGATGAGGACCCCGGTGAGGAGGACGGCCGCGTCGACTGGGCGCGCAAGGCCACCGAGCGCTTCTTCTTCGTCCGCCGGGGCGGCCACGCGTTCCTGCACGCCACGTTCGGCGAGTTCCTGGTGGCGTGGCTGGCCATGTACGCCCTGCGCGACCTCGACCGGCGCCGCCGCCTGGCCGGCGACGAGCCCCTCGCCATCGTGCAGAGCGTGGACGACGACCTGCTGTACGCGGTCACCTCCCACTCCTGCCTGGCCGAGCGCGGCCCGACGGTCGGTTTCGTCCTGGAGCTGCTCGGCGAGGTGCCCGGAGCGGTGCGGGCCCGATGCGTCACGCTGCTGTCCGGGCTGCTGCGGCGCTCCCTGTACGAGCGGCCCCGCCGCCACTTCACCGGCTTCAGCCCTGTACGCCACACGCTGACCCGCCGCCTGGCCGCCTACTCCGCCAACCTCACCCTGCTCATCGTGGCCGCCTCCGAGCAGCCGGTCGCCGTCTCCTCGATCCTGACCGGCCCCGACCACCTCGAACGCTGGGCCGCGCTCACCCACCTGTGGAAGGGCCAGCTCGGCCAGGAGGGCTGGACCGGCCTGGTCACCGCGCTGTCGGCGCACCGGGTCATGGCGGACGGCAAGGAGGACGTCGTCATCGGGGGCGTCCCCGGGGGCGCCCCCGGGGACGCGGAGGCCGGCGGCATGGGCGACGTCGTGGTCGCGGTCGCCACCGGGCACACGCCCCGGCACCGCCGCCTGCTCGACCTGCTGCTGCGCGCGCTGGGGGAGGGGCGCGCCCTGCCCTACCGCGACCGCGCCGGCATCCTGGAGGAGCTGGTCCACGCGGTGGGCGCGCGGTCGCCGGCCGTGCACCAGGCGCTGGGCGCCATGTGGGCCGAGGAGGACGCCGACCACGCCCTGCTGCGGCCGCTGCTGAAGGCCATGCTCGCCGACGCGACCGACCGCATGGCGACCTGGGACCAGCTTGTCAAGGCCGGCATCCCGGACACGGTGCTCTGGGAGATCCAGGAAGGCGTCTGACCCGCCCGACCGGCACCGCGCCGCCTGGCTGCGGTGCCCGCCGCCGCGAAAGTACCCGGTGAGTGCGCCCGGTGGTTTCCCGGCCTCACCTTTGCGAGGCTGCCACTCAAGCCGAATGTTACGTAATATCCCAACATCACGAGCGTTGGGGGCGCCAGGGTGCCAGGACAGAGCGTGGGTGTGGTCGTCGATCCGGGAGTGCCGCCGGAAGTCGCCGGTGTGCTGCGTGCCAACGCCCCGCTGCTGTCGAGGGTCAGATCCGGCTGGGTGCCCCCGGCCGATGTGCGGCCCACGCGCCGGCGCAGCCCGTCCAGCGCGGCGTTGCTGGCCGCCACCCCCGTCGTCATCGCCCTCATGGCCGTCCTGCTCGCCTCGCGCTTCGCGCCGGCCGGATTCGTGCTGCTGGGCACGTACGTCTTCATCGTCCTGGTCAAGATCGCCTCCATGAGCGAGGTGCCCGACGACGACCGGCCGCACGAGCGCGGCGTGTACGAGCAGGCCCGCTGGTACGACGGCCGCTACCTGCTGTCCGAGGACTTCGACCCGGAGGCCAGGCTCGTGCTGACCAGGGCGCAGCGCGCGATCGGCTCCGTGCTGCGCTCCCACGTCAACGCCGAGGGGCTGCTCGACGACGCCCGCAACGCGGTGATGCTGCCCGCGCAGGAGTGGGAGATCGCCCGGCTGCTGGCCAAGCTGTCGGCGCTGCGCGTGGAGCACAGGGAGCTGCTGGCCAGGGGGATCGCCCCTGAGGTGGCCGCGGTGATCGAGCCGCTCGAACGCGCCCTGTCCACCAGCGAGGCCGCCGTGGTGGCCCGCGTCGAGTCGCTGGAACGTTACGCCGGCCACGTCGCCGAGGCCGAGCGCGCCTACCACGCCCAGGGCCAGATCGAGGAGCTGCGCGCCCGCCTGCCGCGTTACGAGGAGCTGCTGGCCGAGTCGGGCGCCGACGCGCTGGCCGTGCCCGAGATCGAACGCCTGGCGGAGGACGCCGACGTGCTCGAACGCACGTTGCGGCGCAGTGTCCGGTCCGCGCACGAGGCCTTCCGCTACCTCGAAGGATGAGCGGGCGGCCCGGGTACGAGGGCCGCCCGCCTGAGGCTTTCGCCGCCTTAACGGCTGCATTCCCTTAGAATCCGGATTCGTGGCGGACGTGATGGTAGACCCGGGGATCCCGCCGGACGATGCCCGGCTCCTCAGGGGCGGCCGGCAGGTGCTGATCAAGATGCGCCGGGGCTGGGCCCCCGATGCGCGGCGGGTCAGGACCACCTCGCCTTTCCGCATGATGGCGACCCTCGGGACCGTGGCCTTCATCGGCATGCTGGCCGGCCTCGGCTTCCTGCGCCAGGGGCTGGGCCTGCTGATGCTGGTGTTGATCGGCGTCCCGCTGATGATCGTGCTCTTCCTCCGTGACGACCTGCGCGACAACGACGAGGACGAGGACGGCGACGAGAGGGAGACCTACGAGCGGCTGCTCCGGTACGAGGGCCACTACCTGCTGGTGGAGGACCTCGACGAGTCCGCCCGCAGACTGCTCTCCCGCGGCCGGCGCGCCATCGACGCCGTGACCGCCTCCCGGGTCAACGCCGAGGGCCTGCTCGACGACGTGCGCAACGCGGTGATGTTGCCCGCGCAGGAGTGGGAGATCGCCCGGCTGCTGGCCAAGCTCTCCGCCCTGCGCACCCAGCACCGGGAGACCGTCTCCCAGGGGATCACGCCCGAGGTGGCGGCCGTGGCCGAGCCGCTGGCCAGGGCGCTCGACAGCAGCGAGAACGCCGTGCTGGCCCGGGTCGAGGCGCTGGAACGTTACGCCGCCAACGTCGCGGAGGCCGAGCGCGCCTACCGGGCCCATCACCAGATCGAGGAGCTGCGCGGGCGGCTGCACCAGTATGAGGAGCTGGTGGCCGAGACGGGGGCCGACAGTTTCGCCCTGCCGGAGCTGGACCGGCTGGCGCACGAGGCCGACCAGCTCGACCAGGCGCTGAGGCGGAGCGTGAGCTCCGCCCGCGACGCCTTCCGCTATCTCGGCCCCGGCGGCGGGGACCCGACCGGTCCCGCGGACCCGGCCGCGACGCTCTGAGCCGCCTGCAGCAGCACGTCGCACAGCGCGTCGGCGGCGTCCAGCCGGCCCAGCCTGGCCGCCGCGTAGCCCATCGACTGGCGCAGCCCCGGGTCGGCCAGCAGCGGCATCAGCTCCGCCAGGAGCTGATCGGCCGCCGGGTGCGGCTCCAGCAACGCCCGCGCCGCGCCCGCCGAGGCGAGGTAGCCGGCGTTCTTGCGCTGCTCGTCGCCGCCCGTCGGGATCAGCGGGATGAGCACGGAGGGCTTGCCGATGGCCGTCAGCTCCGACACCGTGCCCGCGCCGCTGCGCGAGATCACCACGTCGGCCGCCGCGAACAGGTCGGCCAGCTCCGCGCCCACGTAGGGCACCGGATGGTAGCGGTCGGCCAGGTCGGGCGGCAGCTCCACCGCCCGCATCTGGTCGATCCAGGCGGGCCCGCACTGGTGCACGATCTGAGCGTGCGGCAACAACCGCGGCAGCACCTCGGCGATCAGGGTGTTGATCTGCTTGCTGCCCTGCGCGCCGCCTGTCACGTAGATCAGCGGCACCTCGAACGTCAGCCCGAACAGGTCATAGGCCGCCGCCCGGTTGCCCTGGAGCAGCTCCGGCCTGATCGGGTTGCCCGTCACCACGGCCTTCTCCCTGGCCGAGGCCGGCAGATAGTCGAGCGACGACTCGTGGGACAACGCGATCCTGGTCGCCAGCCGGGCCAGGAGGCGGTTGGCCAGCCCCACCACGGTCGTCTGCTCGTGCATGACCAGCGGCCGGCGGATCAGCTTGGCCGCCACCCCGATGGGCACCGCCACGTAACCACCGGTCGAGAGCACCACGTCGGGCAGGTAGCGGGCCGCGTGCCCGACCGCCTGGAAGACGCCGATCGGGATGCGGAACACGTCGGCGATGTTGGTGCCGAGCTCTTTCAGGTTGGGGCGGCGGCGCAGCTTGCCCGTGGTGATCGCTTTGAATGGGATGCCGTGCTCGGCCGTGATCCTGGCTTCCAGGCCGTTCGCGGTGCCCACCCAGAGCACGTCGTGCGGCACCTGACGTCGCTGGACGGCCGACAGGGTCGTCAGGGCCGGATAGGTATGACCGCCGGTCCCGCCGCCGGTGATCAACAGTCGCAAAGTTCGTGACATGCGATCAGCGTAGGGCCGCGCAGCGGAAACCGGTGTGCCCGGTCGAGGAGTCCGGCGTGTTCGAGGTTCTGGCGGCCACGCGGTAGCGGTTGCAGTAGGAGTCGTGGCACATGTACGACCCGCCGCGGGTCACCTTCGCCGTGCCCGTCGCGGGCCCCGCGGGATCGTCGGCGACCGGCTCCCACGCCGTGCCCCACCAGTCGGCGGTCCACTCCCACACGTTCCCCGACACGTTGTACAGGCCGTAGCCGTTGGGCTGGAACGACTTCACCGGCACCGTGCCCTTGCTCGGCGCGGCCGGGAAGGGGCCCTGCCAGATGTTGCAGCGCTGCCGCCCCTTCGGCGCCAGCTCGTCGCCCCACGGGTAACGCGCGCCTTCGAGCCCGCCGCGGGCCGCCATCTCCCACTCCGCCTCGGTGGGCAGCCGCTTGCCCGCCCAGGTGGCGTAGGCGGTGGCGTCGTTCCAGGACACGTGCACGACCGGATGGTTCTGCCGGTCGCCGATGGAGGAGCCGGGCCCCTCGGGCGAGCGCCACGTCGCCCCCTCGACCCCGGCCCACCAGGGGGCGCCCGGCACGGTGGCCTCCATCACCCCGCCCGTGGCGAACTGCCGGAAGACGAACGACCAGCCGATCCGCTCCGCCTCGGTCACGTAGCCGCTCTCCTTGACGAACGTGGCGAACTGCGCGTTCGTCACGCACGCCGGGTCGATCATGAACGGCTGGAGCCGCACCTCCCGCACCGGCCCCTCACCGTCCTCGGGGCGCCCGTCCGGATCGTCGCCGCCCATGAGGAACCTGCCCCCGGGCACGCGCACCATCCCGCGCGGAGCCGCCCGCCGCACGGCGATCCGCACGTCCTCGTACGGCCGTACGGCAGTGTCCCGGCCTGGGCCACAACAAGCGCTCAAAATACCCCCAAAACGTGTCATGACACCAAGGAAGGGTAGTCCCTGAAGCATGGCCACGACGACGCGGCTGCCCAAGGTCACGGCCGCGCAGAGCCTCGCGCTCGCCACCACGCTGGTGCTGCCGGCCGTCGCGCAGGGCGTGATCCTGCGCCGCCCGATGGCGGTGCACGCGGCCGGGCTCGCCGGCGCCGACGCCCGGGCCGTCAAGCTGCTGCGCCGGCTGCGCGCCGAGCACGGCGACGGCCCGCTCCTGGCCCGGCTGCCGGGGCGCGGCCGGATGATGGTGCCGCTGGCCGCGCACGACGTGCGCGCGGTGCTGGAGAGCCGGGCGTTCGCCCCGGCCACCAAGGAGAAACGCGGCGCGCTGGCCCACTTCCAGCCCGACGGCGTGCTGATCACGGCGGAGCCGGACCTGCGCGAGCGGCGGCGCGCGCTCAACGAGGCGGTGCTCTGCTCCGGGTTCGCCCCCTTCGAGGAGGTCGTCGAGCAGGAGGCCGGCACACTCCCCGTCGAGGGGACGCTGACCTGGCGGCGCTTCCACGCCGCGTTCTGGCGGATCGCGCGCCGCGTCGTGCTCGGTGACGGGGCCCGCGACGACGTGACGCTCACCAGGCAGCTCGACCGGCTGCGCGGCGACGCCAACTGGTCCTACCTGCGCGGGCGCCGCACCGACGTCTACAACGCCTTCCGGCGCAGGCTGGCGGGGCATCTGGCGCGGGCCGAGCCCGGCAGCCTGGCCGCCGTGCTCGCCGCCACCCGCTGCCCGGCCGACGTGCACGCCGAGGGGCAGGTGCCGCACTGGTTGTTCGCGTTCGACGCGGCGGCCATCGCCACCTACCGGGCGCTCGCCCTGCTCGGGACCCATCCGGGGCCGCGCGACCCCGGCCGCCTGCGCGCCGCCGTGCTGGAGTCGCTGCGTCTGTGGCCGACCACCCTGGCCATCCTGCGCGACGCCGACGGCCCCAACCCGTGGGACCTGCCCGCGGGCACGCGGGTGGTCATCTACAGCCCGTACGTCAACAGGGCCGAACCCGGCGACGCCTACCGGCCCGAGTTGTGGCTGAACGGCGGCGGCGTATGGGCGGGCGTGCCCTTCAGCGCCGGGTTCGCCCGCTGCCCCGGGCAGGACCTGGTGCTGTTCACCGCGGCCGCGTTCCTGGCCGCCTTCCTGCGTGAGCGCTCAGTCAGGGCGTCCGTCACCTTGGAGGATCCATTGCCTGCCACGCTCGATCACTTCTGGCTCCGTTTCGCGGTAAAAGCCGCAGACCGGTAGCGTTTTCCCATGCGACTCGGCGTGCTGGACATCGGTTCTAACACCGTCCATTTACTGGTCGTCGACGCCCATCGCGGCGCCCGGCCCATGCCCGCCTATTCCCACAAGGAGGGGCTCCGGCTGACGGAGTACCTCGACGCGGACAACCGCCTGGTCGGTGAGGGCGTCGAGCGGCTCGGCGCGTTCGTCGAGGAGGCCGTGCACCTGGCCGAGGACAAGGGGGTGGAGGACCTGCTGGCCTTCGCCACCTCCGCCGTGCGCGAGGCCGCCAACGGCGAGCAGGTGCTCGCGCGGATCCAGGAGCGCAGCGGGGTGCACATCTCCGTGCTGTCCGGACGTGACGAGGCCCGGCTGACGTTCCTGGCCGTGCGCCGGTGGTTCGGCTGGTCCTCGGGACGGTTGCTGGCCTTCGACATAGGGGGCGGCTCACTGGAGATCGCCGCGGGGGTGGACGAGGAGCCGGACGCGGCCGTGTCGTTGCCGCTGGGCGCGGGGCGGCTGACGCGCGACTGGTTCACCGGTGACCCGCCGTCCGCCGATGAGGTGCGCAAGCTGCGCAAGCACGTGCGCGCCGAGATCGCCCGCTCCGTCGGCGACGTCGTCAGGTTCGGCGAGCCGGACCGCGCGGTGGCCACGTCCAAGACCTTCAAGCAGCTCGCCAGGATCGCCGGCGCGGCGCCCTCCCATGAGGGCCACTACATCTCGCGCGCGCTGTCCCGGCAGGACATGGCCGACTGGGCGATCAAGCTCACCACCATGGACTCCGTCGAGCGGGCCGAGCTGTCCGGCGTCTCAGAGGGGCGCGCGGCCCAGCTCGCCGCCGGGGCGCTGGTCGCCGACGCGGCCATGGACCTGTTCGAGGTGGACCGGCTGGAGGTGTGCCCGTGGGCGCTGCGCGAGGGCGTGATACTGCGCCGGCTCGACCTCCTGCCGGGGCGGCTCGACCAGCTCAACGGCGGTCCTGCGTCATAGTAAGGTCGATATATCTCCCAAAACTGGCATAAAGTGCTGGTGAGCGGGCATTTTTGGCCAAATGTTGGCTGTGCTCGGCGCGATCGGGTCCCTGGTAATCGCTTCGCTCCTCATCGTCCTGGCCGTTCTCCTCGTCGCGGTGGTCTTCCTGGCCGTCCTCGCGGCGCTGGCCGGGTCGATGACCGACTGGGGGGCGTTGCGAAGACGGCTGAGCCGCCGGCGGGCGCCGCTCGCGCTGAAACTCAGCGGGAGCGCCGTGCCGCAGCGGCTCCGGGCCGAGCTGACCGGCCGGACCCCGCGCCTGCGCCGCCGCTTCGTGCTCGGTGACGGCCCGCCCAGGGCGCCGCACCGGATCGCCGGGGAATCGCGCTTCGGGTTCCGCCGGCACCGGGGGCTCGCCCGCCGCAGCAGGATCTGACATGACGCGGCCCGGGCCGATCCGGCATGGCTCGGCCCGAGCCCGCGTGACGCGGCCCGGGCCGATCAGACATGACGAGGCCCGGGCCGCGTCATGGGGACGCGACCCGGGCCGACCGCCTTGCTCAGGTCGCCATCAGGTGCCGGCCCACCGCCCCCGGGGCGAACTTCAGCCGCTTCTCCAGGCAGACCATGGCGCCGTTCTCGCGCTTGTTGGTGAACCGGATGTCGTCGGCGAGCGCGCGCATGATCTGCAGCCCCCGCCCGTTCTCCGCGCCGGGCTCGGGCTCGGTCACCTGGCGCGGGTCGAAGCCGCCGCCGGTGTCGATCACCTTGATGACGCACAGGTCGTCGCGCAGGGTCGCGCTGACCGTGTAGTCGTCGCTGGGGGCCGCGTGCCTGATCACGTTGGAACAGGCCTCGCTGAGCATGAGCTCGATGTCCTCGCGGACCTGCTGGTCGACGCCGAGCGACCGCAGCGTTCCGTCCAGCATCTGCCTGCTCACCGGGACGCTCGCCGCGTCCCTGGGCAGCCGGAGCGCTATCGTGGCCTCCACTGCGTCTCCTCCCGTGGGGTTGCTTTGCGGGGCACTTCTGCCCCCGATCCTGCGCCCCAATCGTCCCTTTCGGTAACGGACGTCCGAAGCGTTAGGGCTCCAGCAACCTCATGGCGACGTCCATGCAGGCCTTGTCGACCTCGTCCTCCGTCAGCCCGCCCTCCAGCGGCAGCCACTTGCCCGCGTGCAGCGCGAACAGCGCCAGCGAGCGGCTGACCCGCTCGGCCGGCGTGGCGTCGGGGCCGCTCATCTCCCTGGTGAGCTCCAGCATCGCCGCGCGCATCAGCCTGAGTTTCGGATGGTCGCGCAGCGCCGTCTGGTTGCGCTCCAGGAACCGGGCGACCTGGAGGTAGCGGCCCTCCTTGAGCTTGCCGGCGTAGCGCTCCAGCAGCTCGCGGCGCGTCTGCAGGGTCTTCGGCCGGCTCCGCGCCCAGGCGAGCAGCTCCTGCATCTCGGTGACGCGCAACTCGACGAGGCTCGTGACGATGTCGTCCTTCGTCTTGAAGTGGTAGTAAAGAGCGGCTTTGGTCACGCCGAGCTCCTCGGCGATCTCCCGCAGGGAGGTCGCCTCGTACCCCTGCTCGGTGAAGAGCCTCAGGGCGATCTCCTGGATCCGGGCTCTCGTGTCTTCCCGCACTTCGCACCTATTCTGACTTGACGGCCGACAAGTAAGTATTTACCTTATTCTATGCTTGCCGGGCGGCAAGTAAGCACGATCCAGAGCGTGGGGGTGCGCAGTGGCGGAGTTGGCGACGGCGGCGGGGGGACGGCGCCGCGAGGTCATGGTCGTCCTGCCGGGACTGATGCTGGCGATGGTCCTGGCGATGCTGGACAACATGGTCGTGGGCACGGCGATGCCGCGCATCGTGGGCGAGCTCGGCGGCCTGGCGCACTTCTCCTGGGTCGTCACGGCGTACGTGCTGGGCACGACCGTCTCGACCCCGATCTGGGGCAAGATCGGCGACCTCTACGGCCGTAAGAGCATCTTCCTCATCTCCATCGTCATCTTCATGATCGGCTCCGCGCTCTGCGGCATGGCCGGCTCGTCGTTCTTCGGCGGCGTCGACGGCGGCATGACCGAGCTCATCGTCTTCAGGGCCGTGCAGGGCCTGGGCGCGGGCGGCCTGATCGTGAACGTCATGGCCATTATCGGCGACCTGGTGCCGCCCCGCGAACGCGGGCAGTACCAGGGCATCATGGCCGCCGTCATGTCGCTGGCGATGATCGCGGGCCCGCTGGTCGGCGGCTTCATCACCGACCACCTCGACTGGCGCTGGGCCTTCTACGTGAACCTGCCGGTCGGCGCGGTCGCCCTGGTGCTGATCGTGGCCCGGCTGAACCTGCCCAAACTACGCAACCGGGTGCGCATCGACTGGCTGGGCGCCGTCCTGCTGTCGGCCGGCATCACCGCCCTGGTGCTCATCACGACCTGGGGCGGCGCACAGTACGCGTGGGGCTCCTGGCAGATCCTCGCCCTGGCGGCGGCCGCCGTGGTGACGCTGGCGGCGTTCGTCCTGGCCGAGCGCCGGGCCGCCGAGCCGATCATGCCGTTGCAGCTCTTCCGCGACCGCAACTTCACCCTGATCTCGCTCATCGGCTTCCTGCTGGGCTTCGCGATGTTCGGCGTGATCAACTTCCTGCCGATGTTCCAGCAGCTGGTGCAGGGCGCCACGGCCACCAACTCCGGCCTGCTGTTGCTGCCGATGATGGGGGCCGCCATGGTGGTCTCGCTGGTCGTGGGCCGGGCCATCACCAGCACGGGCAAGTACAAGATCTATCCGGTGCTCGGCGGCGCCGGCATGGTGGCGGGCATGTGGCTGCTGTCCACCATGGACGTCACCACGCCCGCGTGGGTGACCGGCGTGCACATCGCGGTGCTCGGCCTCGGCATGGGCTTCCTCATGCAGACCACGCTGCTCATCGCGCAGAACAGCGTCGAGCAGCGCGACCTCGGCGTGGCCAGCAGCACCTCCACGTTCTTCCGCTCGATCGGCGGCTCGTTCGGGGTGTCGCTGTTCGGCGCCATCTTCAACGACCGTTTCCTGTCGGAGCTGACCGGCAGGTTCGGTCCCGAGGAGGCGGAGCGGCTCGCCAGGGGCGGCATGCGGATCGACCCCGCGGCGCTCGCCCGGATGGCGCAGGGGCGGCGCACCGGGCTGCTGGAGTCGCTGGCGACCTCGATCACCGGCGTGTTCTGGTGGGCGATCGTGTTCGCCGTCGCCGTGCCGGTGCTGGCGGCCTTCATCAAGGAGATCCCGCTGCGCGGCGGGAACCCGTTGGACGCCTCCGGTGAGCAGGCCCCCGCCCCGGACAGCCACGCGGGAAAATAGGAGGCGCCCGGCCGGGGTTTTTGAGGACAATTTCGCACATGCATCGGTTCAGCCGGCCGCGGGCGGAAGACGCCCAGGTCATTCACGAGCTCGTCGCGGCCTACGACACCACGGTGATCGGGGTGCCCGACATGACGCTAGCCGACATCGCCGACGAGCTGGCCGAGCCCGGCTTCGACCATGACAGGGACGGCTGGCTGGCGTACGACGCCGAAGGCGCGCCGGCCGGCTGGGCCTGGGCGTTTGCGAACGGCGACAGCGACCTGGTCGACGTCGAGGTGATCGTCCGCCCCGGCGTCGAGGGCCTGGCGGCGGAGTTGTGGCAGCGCGTGCTCGGCCGGGCCCGCGAGCTGGCCGCCGAGCGCGGCCACGACGGCGCCACCGCGCACGTCGGTGTCTACCGCGCCGACCACGGCAAGCAGCGCGCGGTCAAGGAGCTCGGCTTCGAGCCCGGCACCAGCTATCACCGCATGCGCATCGACCATGACGGCCCGCTCGGCCCGCCCGCCCCGCCGGCCGGCCTCACGCTGCACACCGGCGAGAGCGACGACGTGCGCCGCGAGGCGCACCGGGTGCACCAGGAGGGGTTCGCCGAGCACTTCGGCTTCGTCCCGGCGGGCTACGACCTGTGGTACGAACGCAGGCAGGCGATGACCGCCACCGACTGGAGCCAGTGCACGCTGGCCAGGATCGACGGCCGGCCGGCGGCGCTGCTGATCGGCACCGACCAGTTCGTGCCCGACGAGGAGTGCGGCTACGTGGCCACACTGGCCGTGCTGCGGGAGTTCCGCGGCAGGGGGCTCGGCCGGTTCCTGCTGCGCCACGCCTTCGCCGCCGACGCGGCCCGCGGGCGCAAGGGCACGATCCTGCACGTCGACTCCAACAACACGACACCGGCGCTGGGACTGTACGAGTCGGCGGGGATGCGCCTGGTGCTGGCCATCGACGTCTGGCGCCGCCGCCTCTGACCCGGGGAACGGCCCGCTGAACGACCCGGGGGAGACGGCCGCTAAACGCGGTGCCGGGACAGGTGGTCCAGGACCGACTGGTTGGCCTCCCACCCGTCGGGGAACTTCACCGGCACCCCGAGCTGCACCGGGTCCGCCGACGGGTGCGCGTCGAGCAGCTCGGCGATCCCCGCCCTGGCCACCACCACGCACGCGTGCCGGTGCCGGGAGGCCAGCACGCACAACCGCCCCGACTCCAGGTGGAACGCCGTGGCGTCGCGGCGGCCCGACAACGGGTGGAGGACGATCGTCACGTCGTACTCCCGGCCCTGCAGCCGGTTGGCCGTGTCCACGGTGACGTCCGGCGGCAGTCCCGCGGCCCGGATGGCGGCCACCTGGTCGCGATGCGCCGCCCCGACCGCGATCCGCTCGGCCGTCACCGGCCGCTCGCCCTGCTCGGAGCCGGCCACCGCGCCCCGCTGCAGCAGCCGCCGCGCCAGCGCGGCCACCGCCTCGACGGCCTCGCCGTCGGTGCGCACGGTGTGCCGGTTCGGCAGCTCCAGCAGCGCCCATCCCGACCGCGCGGCCTCCTCCAGCGCCCGGTCGTGCACCGTGCCCATGCCGCCCGTCACCAGCTCCAGCCGCCGGTCACCGTCGCCGGTGCCCGACCGGAACCCGGTGAAGGGGTAGAAGGCCCGCGACACCACGGGGGCGGCCGAGGCCGGCAGCCGCCACGACACCGGCAGCCGGTGCACGGGCAGGTCCGGGTTGTGCCGCAGCAGCACCGACACCGCGCTCTGCAGCGGGTCCCAGGACAGCCCCGACCAGCGGTCGCCGTCGACGATCGAGAACGGGTCGAGCTGCCCGGGATCGCCGACGAACAGCGCCCGCTCGAACAATCCGGCGATCCGCAGCAGCTTGTCCGAGCGCATCTGGTACGCCTCGTCCACGATCGCCCACGGCCACACCCGGCCGCTGATCCAGGCCCACTTGTCCGCGGTCGCGATCACGATGTCGGGATCGCCGAGATCCTGGATCCGGGTGCCGACCCGCACGCCCGGCAGCTCCAGCATGCGCAGCGGCGGCACGTAACCGCCCGCCGACAGCCGGCCCACCGTCAGACGCGGATGCCGGTCGGAGATCCGGCCCACCAGGTCGTCGACCTGCTCGTTGGTCTGGGCCACGATCATCAGCGGCTCGCCGGTCGCCGCGATGTGCGCCGCGGCGCGCACGACCAGGGTGGACTTGCCCGCACCCGGCGGCGAGTCGACCACCACGCCGCGGTGCCGGGGCAGGTCCGCCAGCACGTTCGCGATGACCTGCTCCGGGCTGTCGGTCACGACCACTCCTCCTGGGCGTCCTCGTCGTCGGGCACGTAGTCCTGCGGCGGCCCGCCGTGCGTCCACGGCGTGGCCTCGGAGTCGGGCAGGCTCGGTGAGCCCTGGAAGTCGTCGGTCAGCGAGCTGTAGCAGACCCGCTCGCCGACCTCGGGCACCGCGCCCGGCGCCGCCGTCTTGCCCCGCCCCATGCCCTTGGTGATCTTCAGGGTGACGAGTCCTCCGTCCGCCGACACCAGCTCCGCCCCCTGGGCGCGGCGCTGCGGGGTGCCGAGGGAGGTGCCGGGCGGCAGGCGTACCGGATCGTCGGTTTTGATCACCACGAGCGGGCGGAGCTTGCGCGAGCGGCCCTCGCCCTCGACGTTGTCGGGCACGACCTCGATCACCTCGCCCGCGAACGCCTCCCCGGTGAGCCGGTATTCGGCCATGACGAGGGGGTCGTCGTAGGCGCGCTGCACGTCGTAGGCGGCCTGGGCGCGCTCCATGCGCGACAGCTTGGCGGCGGCGGAGACGGCGCCGTCCCGCCTGGCCTGCGGCGGCGCGCCCTCGGCGACGTGCGCCGCCATACCGCTGAACGAGCCGCGGTCCTGCTCCCACCGCTGCGCCACGCTGGCGCCCGCCGTCAGCCCGGCGAGCAGGTCGACGGCCTGCCACATGAGCCGCCAGGTGGGCTCCACCTGGGTGCGCAGCGCCTCGGTGATGCGCTCGGGCGAGCCGTTCTCGATGGCCGGCGCCAGCACCTCCCCGTCGAACCCCGGGTCGGTCGCGGGCCCGGCGGGCGGCCAGATCAGCGGATCCTCGGCCGCCTCGCCCGGCCCCTCGGTGATCCAGCCGACCAGGGCGGCCAGGTTGGCGTCCTCCAGCCCGCTCTGCCCGCTGGCCCAGTGGCGGCCCAGCTCCTCGGTCATGGCGACCATCAGCGACGAGCCGGGGTAGGCGGCCCGCTCCCCGAAGTAGGTCAGCCACCGCCCCAGCAGCGGCACCCGCTCGGGCACCGGATAGGGGCCGTCGGCCCGGCGGAAGCGGGTCGAGCGGCCCAGCAGCCTGGTGAAGGCCACGCCGGCCTGGTTGGGCACGAGAAGTTGCGGCGCGTCGACCGTCCGCTCGTAGGGGTCGGCGTTGCGCCGCTCCACCGTCTCGGTGCCGGCCAGGAAGCTCTCGACGTACGGCAGCAGCACCCCGGCCAGCTCGGCGGCCCAGGCGAAACGCAGGTCGCGGTTACGCGGCTGGGTCACCACCAGCAGGCGCGGCCGTTCGCGGTCGGTGCCGAGCATGGCGGCCAGCGGCGCGGCGGCCTCGCCGGACAGCTTGAGCGGGATGAACACCATCGGCCGCGCCGACAGGTGCACGTGCCTGACGGTCGCGACCGGTTGCGCGATGCCCTCGTCGAGGGCCCGCAGCCGGGCGAGCGAGGTCAGCAGGCTCACCTCACGAACCTCCGGCGGGCGCGAGGTCGAGGCACTCCCGGCGCAGGCGTTCGGCGCCCTGGAGCAGGCGGGCGATCTCCTCCTGCCCCGGCGCGGGGTCGCGGGTGCCGTCGGCCAGGCCCAGCGCCTCGGCCACCGAGGCGACGCCGCCGAGCTCGTCGCGCACCTGGCGGCCGAGCAGGTCGGACGCGCCCTCCTGGCGGGCCTCGTCCCGGCAGAAGAAGCACAGGTCGCAGGCCGACAGGCAGTCGGGGGCGTAGCGGGCCGTGGCGCCGCGCAGCGCGTCGGCCAGCTCGGCGGCCGGCCGGGTGGGGCGCCCGTCCTTGTCCGGCCGCAGGTCGAACGTCAGCCCGTCGGGCAGGCCGTCGAGCAGCCGGTCGAGCGAGGTCATCCGGGCGAGCTGGCGCCGCAGCACGGCGAGCTGCTTGCGGACGTCGACCAGGGTCGCGACCGGGCGGTTGGCGAAGTTCTCCGGGCAGACCAGGATCACGTCGTGGGAGACCTGCCGGGGGTCGTGCCCGAGCTCCTCCAGCAGGGTGCCCAGCGCCAGCACGTAGACCGCCGCCTGCCGCGCCGCCGCCGCCACCGCCGCGGGGTCGGCCTGGCCGTCGACGACCGCGAACGACTTGATCTCCACGATGTGGAAGCGGCCGCCGAGCTGGAAGGCCACCACGTCGGGCTCCAGGAAGGCGGTGTGCCCGGCGATCTCCAGGGTGAGCAGCGGATGGTCGTACAGGGTGCCGGCGTCCTGGCCGTCGCCCGCCGCGCGGTCGATCAGCGCCCTGGTGTGGGCGTGGCGCAGGTGGGCTCCGACGTTCTCCACGTCGTGGTAGGAGACCTCGGCGACCGGCAGGCCGAGCAGCTCGCGCAACATCCGCAGCAGCTCCGCGCAGCCGTCGGCCTTGACCAGCGACTCGAACACGTTGCCGCGCGTGATCGCGAACGGCGACTGCCCGAACGGCGCGGGAAAGCCCAGATGCCGGGCCGCCGCGTCCTTGTCGACCCCGGCGCCGTCCAGCAGGGCCCGGCGGGTGCAGCCCGGGTTCGCGGCCAGCGCCGCGATGGCGCGGGCGTCGTGCGGGTGCGGCGGCGTCGTGCCGCGCAGGGCGTCGAGCCGGTGCACGGGATCGCCTTCGCGCTTCAAGCCGCTCACTTGGCCCCCTCTTTCTTGATCGTGCTCAGCGTAGCGGCGCCGAACAGCCGGGCGACGTCACCGAGCTGCGCCGCCGCGCGTCCTGCCAGCTCGGCGCGGTCCCGCGTGTCGCGCTCGGCGTGCACGCGCAACTCCGCGCGGGCCGCCTCGATCACCCGCGCGCGGTCCGGCGGGCCGATGGCGGCGGCGTCGGCGGCGCCGGGGATGTTCCTGGCCATGCGCACCAATAACCGGCCGCCCCGCTCGCCCGCGCCCTCCTGGGAGGCGATCGCGATGGCGCAGGTCAGGAAGTCGACCCGGGGGCTGAGCGGGCCGACCACGCGCCGCTCCAGCGGCCACGTGCTGAGCGTCAGCAGGCCGCGGGCGGGGGAGAGGCGGTCGGTCAGGGCCGCGCACAGGTAGTAGGGGCGTCCGTGCGGCGTGGAACGGAACGAGCGCTCCTCGTCCCTGCGCAGGCTGGTGAGCCGGCTGCTGCGGATCGTGCCGCCGAAGAAGGCGTCGCTGACGGCCACGATCAGCCTCGGCTGCGCCGCCGCGCCCAGCACCCGCAGCCCCTGGTGCACCTGCTCGCGGACGGTGACCAGACGGGGCGGCTCCGGCTCGGCCCGCGGCTGCTCGCCGGTGACCAGCGCGTCCCAGGCGCGCTCGGCGGTGCGCAGCTCGGCGCGGAGCACGCGGGCGGTGCCGCCGTCCTTGTCCCGCATCGCCTTGCGCACGCCCGCGCGCAGCCCGTCGATCCGGCGCTCCAGATCGTCCAGCCCGTCACTCATGGCGCGAGCGTACCAACAGTCCCAGTATTTTCCAGTATTTTCGGGACTTCGACACGATCGCGTGATCTACAGCGTAAAGGCGGCGGCCTGGGGCGGCCCGCCTACCGGCGCAGCGCCCATTCGACGCCGGGACACCGGTCCATGACGACGTCGAGCCCGGCGTCGAGGGCGCGCCCTGCGGCGGCCTCGACGATCACGCCGAGCGGCAGCCAGATCGCGCCGGCGCCCGCCGCGATCGCCTCGTCCACCGCCCGCGCCGCGAACTCCGAGCGCCGGTACACCGCCACGACGTCCACCTGGACGGGAACGTCGGCCAGCCGGGCGTATCCCGGCTCGCCCAGCACGGTCTCGGCATCCGGATGGACCGGGATGATCCGCTTGTCCCTCGACTGGAGCAGGCGGGCCTGGTCGTAGGCCGTGCGCTCCGGGTTGTCGCTCAGGCCCACGAAGGCCCACGTCCGTGACCGGTGGAGCAGGCGCTTGATGACGTCCGCGTCGGCGTAACGATGATCCATGCTCTGAGCAACGCGGCGGCCCCGCCGGAACTTCCTGGAGCGGGCGGGCGAGGGGGCCGGTGAGCCGTCGTCCCTCGCCGCTCACCGGCCCGGGCGCCGCTGCCCGCACACGGGCGATGGGCAGGAGCGCGTGATCAACGTAGGCGGTGCGACGTTGCATCCAGGTTGCCCCCTTTTGTTCACCATTGGGGCCCGTACGCCCTCCAGCCCTCGGCGCGCTATGACCCCGCCGTCACTCCTTCCCGACTCCGGGTCGCCGATCATGTGACCCCATGACGGATGCGTAACGTGTGCGTCCTGCTACATGCTGTGACGGGGCCGGAGGAAGGTCCCCCGATATGAGGAGGACGGCAATGAAGACGACGACACGGACGGCCATGGCCGCGGGCAGCGTCGCACTCGTCATGCTGACCGGCGTCACCCCGGCCGCGGCCGCCGGCCGCGCGGCCGGGGACATCTGCCTGTGGAGCGGATCGAACTTCACCGGCGGGTCGTGGTGCTGGAACCCGGGCAACGGCTACGTGGACGTCCCGCCGGCGCTGCACGACAACGTGGGCTCGTTCAGGGCCCAGGCCGACGGCTGCTTCATCAACTGGATCCACGTCCCCGACCGGAAGGAGACGCGGGTGGTCCGCAACGGCGACTACCGCAACGTCTACAAGAACGACTTCGGCGGCAAGATCGACGCGGTGGCGCCCACCTGCTGACGTGAGCGGGCTCCCGGGCTCACCCGCCCGGCCCGTCGCAGGGCTGGAAGAGCTCCCTGACGGCTGCGATCACCCGCCGCGTGTACGCGGACGCGGCGCCCGGCCCGTCGAACGCGTGCGTGCCGCCCTCGGCGACGCCTTCCACGGTGGCGATGTCGGCGCCCGGATGGCAGACGACATCCGGTCCCGGCAGATTGGCCAGCAGGAACTCGCCGCGCTCGGCACGCGCGTCCGCCGGGTGCGCGCCCCGGCGAACCCACGAGAGGTGGCCGCCGGGGTCCAGGCGGTAGACGCCCGGGCCCTGGCCGGCCGCGACGCGCACCGGGCCGTCCTCGTGGCGCAGGCGCACCTTGACGTAGAAGGGGCCGCCGGGCTCGGTGGCGCGCAGGAGCGTGCGGTGGTTGTGCTCCTGCGAGTCGCCCAGCCAGGTCAGCGGGCCGTTCAGCATGACGGCCAGATGCGCCAGGACGAACGGCGGCATGCCGAGCGTCTGCTGGTTGACCGCCGCCACCTCGGTGCTCTCCCGGTGCCGCCACTTGATCGCGCACACGTAGACGCGCTCGCCCGGCGTGAGGATGGCGTCCAGGCCGAACAGGCCGGCGATGCCGTACCTGCGCCAGGCCCAGACCGCGATCCGCTCCGCGCACTCGATGAGCAGCGCGGCGGCCGGAGTCGGCCACGGCCGTGACCAGTCGGTGCCGGCCCGCCGCATCAGCCCGACGCCCAGCTCCGCCATCCCGGCCGCCGTGTGCGCCGGGCGGTCGGCGTACACGCGCACGCCGCCGTCGCCGTCCGGCACGCTGAGCACCGAGAGGGTGGACGGCCAGCCGCTCACGTAAGCCGCCACCCGGTACGGGCCGAGCAGCCGGACCGCCCGGGCCATGTCGTGCTCGCCGGCGACGATCACCGTGCCACGCCCGTCCGTCGTCCACCCCGCCTGCACCACGACCCGCTCGGTGCCGACCGCGCGCCGCAGCTCCGGCAGCTCCGGCAGCCGCTCGGCGTGCACGCACGGGATCCTGGCCACCGCGGGCACGCCGGCCGCGCGCAGCAGGTCGTCCAGGAGGTGCTTGGCCTCGATCGTGGCCCGCACGCCGCCGTCGATCGCCGCGATCACCGCGCCGGGGCCGGCCAGCTCGCGCAGCCTCGGGTTGGTGTGCCAGGTGAAGACGACCGGCGGCCGGTCCAGCTTGAGCAGGTGACGGGCGGCGTCATGCCGGATCAGGGACAACCAGCCGTGCCGCTCGGGGATCGAGCGCACGCGGGTACGGTCCTCGGCGGCCACGACCATGGCCGGCGTGGCCGGGTCCCACGCCGAGTAGCAGCCGAGGCTCAGGGCCGGGCGCAGGGCCTCGATCGCGTACGGGCCGGTGTAGCCGATGCGCAGCGCGGTGCTGAACCGGTCGAGACTGATCAGCGGGCGGCCCGCCAGCGCGGTCACCAGCTCCTGCTGGGCCGCCCGCGCGCGGGCGACGTCCATGGTGCCGCCGTCCCTGCTGTTGTGCGGCCTATCCATCAGGCGTCCTCTGCTCCATCGGGCCTCCTTCGCGAAGTCACGTCGGCGCCGTGACCTCCCCCGGTCACGGTTCGCACTATTGACGGTGCGCTGCGTGGGGCGCATCGTCGAGGCCACGGCGATGTGAAGCGATGTGAAGATGCGATGCCGCCCCGGCGCACCCACCCCGTCGTCAACCGGGCGCTCGCCACGCTGATCGAGCAGGCGGGCTGGACGCACGCCGCGACCGCGCAGCGGGTCAACGCCGTCGCCGCGGAGGGCGGGGAACGGTTGCACTACGACCGTTCGGCGATCGGGCACTGGCTGACCGGGACCACCCCGCGCCCGGAGGCCGTGCACGCCGCCGTGGAGGCGTTCCGCCGCGGGCTCGGCCGGCCGCACCTCGGCCCGGCCGATCTGGGGTGGCCCGAACCGGGCGGACCGGCCCCCGCCGACGACCCCTGGCGTGGCGATCCGGTGTCCCGGCTGGCCACGCTGGGGGAGGACGACATGCTGAACCGCCGTACGGTGCTCACCGCGGGCACGTTCACGCTGGCGGCCCTGTCCGGCCTGTCCGGCTTATCCGCGCACGCCGGCGCCCGGAGCGCCGGTCCCCGGCGCGCGGGCGCCGGCGAGGTCGAGCGGATCCGCGCCACCACCCGCGGCTTCGCCGACCTCGACGACCGCTTCGGCGGCGGCCACGCCCGCGCGGCCGTCGCCGCCTACCTGGCCAGGGAGGTGACGCCGCTGCTGCACGAGACGACCGGCCGCAGCCGCCCGGACCTGTTCGCCGCCGCCGCCGAGCTCAGCTACCTGGCCGCCTACATGGCGATGGACGCCGGAGCGAACGCGCTCGCCCAGCGCTACTACATCAGCAGCGTGCGCCTGGCCGACGAGGCGGGCGACGGGGTGCTGCGCGCGACGGCGTTACGCAGCATGGCCGTCCAGGCGGCCGAGCTGGGCCACGACGGCGAAGCGCTGGTCCTGGCCGAGGCCGCCGCCTCCGCGCTGGCCGGCCACGGCCCCCCGCGCACGCAGGCGTGGATCACCGGGATGCGTGCCGAGGCGCACGCCGCCGCCGGGACCCGCTGGGACGCGCTCAGCCTGCTCCACCGCACCGAGTCCCAGCTCGAACGGGCCGACTCCGCGCCCGAGTCCGACTGGACGGGCAACTACCGGCGCGAGTCCCTGGAGCACCAGATCGGATTGACCCTCACCCAGCTCGGCGACCATGCCACCGCCGCCCGCCACTTCACCGCCTCCATGAACGCGCGGCGGCCGGGGGAGCTGCGCACCCACGCGCTGATCGGCCTGCGGGCCGCGCACGCCTACCTGCGGGCGGGGGAGGTCGAGCGGGCCGCCGTCACCGTTCTGGAGCTGAGCGACGACGTCCGGCAGCTCTCCTCCGCGCGCGTCCGCGACGAGTTGCACCGGCTGCGCGCGGGCTGGCAGCCGTATCGCGGGAACGCGCTCGTCACCCGGGTCGACCGCCTCGTGGCGGAAACGGTCCGGCGGACGAGGATCTTCTGAGCCGCCGGCGGGGCCGGGCCCGCCGGTGAGCGTGCCGGTTCCGCCACCGGCCGCGCCGGGGCGGCTCAGGTGACCTCGTCGGCGGCCAGGAGGGCGGCCAGGCCGAGGAAGCACACCCCGGTGCCGAAGTCGACCCGGCGTCGCGTGCGAGAGCGCAGACCTGTCGCGCCGATGCGGCTGCCGATCCCCACGTAGCCGAGCCCGACCACGAGCTCGATCAGGAGATAGGCCGCGCCGAGCAGCGCGATCCGGGTGTCGAGGTCGCCCGCCGGCCCGCCGGTGAACTGCGGCAGCAGGGCGGCGAAGAGCAGCAGCGCCTTCGGGTTGCTGATCGCGACGGCGAACTCGTGCGTCACCACCGGCCACATGCCCTTGTCGCCGGTGGTGCCGGGAGCCGCCGCGGGGACCGGCTCGCGCCGGGCGCGGCGCAGGCTCGCGTACCCGAGCCAGGCGAGGTAGACGACGCCCACCCATTTGATCACCGTGAGCGCGGTGGCCGACGTCGCCAGCACCGCGCCGAGCCCGGCCACGACCAGCCCGATGAGGATGACGAAGGCGGCGAGCCGGCCGCCGATCCCGGCCAGCGCGTACGCCGTGCCGTGCCGGACCGCGTTGCTCAGGCCGAGGAGCTGGTTCGCCCCGGGGATCAGGGACACGAGCAGGGCGGCCGGCAGGAATCCAGCCCAGTTGACCATGTAGTCCTCACTTCGGCTCCACGTCCGTTGCGTAGATATTCACCCTATTGGGGGGATTTTGATGCTATGTCGGCTTTTATCGTCCTGGATGCGCAACCGGTGAGCGTCCGGCCCGCGACCTCAGGCCGGAAGACCCCTTGACCGTGACGTGATCTCAGGCTGAGCTGACCCTGCCCCCTGGACGAGGACGGGAGAAATTCCGGCGTGAACGACGACAGCGACGCTCGCAAGATCCAGCGCCCCGGCATCGAGGAGACCTGCCCGGTCAGCCGCACCGGCGACGGCACCTGGCAGGTCCGCGGTTACCCGCAGGCCCGCGCCCTGCTGCGCAGCGACGGCACCGTACAGGCCGGCCTCGGCATCGAGACGGTGGAGAAGATGCCCGCCCGCATCCGGCGGCCCGTCCTCTACCGCGACGGGCCCGAGCACCGCGAGCACCGCCGGCAGACCGCCCGCTACTTCACGCCCCGGCGCGTGGACGAGCAGTACCGCGGGCTGATGGCGGAGATCGCCGGCCAGCAGCTCGCCCGGCTGCGCGCGGCGGGCGAGGCGGACCTGCCGGAGCTGAGCTTCGGCATGGCGATCGGGGTGGCGGGCGCGGTCGTCGGCCTCACCTCCAGCAAGCCGGGAATCCGGCGCAGGCTGGAACGCTTCTTCCCGGAGAAGTTCGGCCGCCCGGGGCTGACCAGCGCGAGCGGGATCTACTGGCTGGTCCGCCAGAACGCCAACTGGCTGCGCTTCTACCTGGCCGACGTGCGCCCGGCCATCCGCGACCACCGCCGCGAGCCGCGCGACGACCTCATCTCGCACCTGCTCGGCGAGGGCCGCACGGCCGCCGAGATCCTCGGCGAGTGCCTGACCTTCGCCGCCGCCGGGATGGTCACCACGCGGGAGTTCATCTGCGTCGCGGCCTGGCACCTGTTCACCGACGAGGCGCTGCTGGAGCGCTACCGCGCGGGCGACGAGCCGGGGCGCCTGGCCCTGCTGCACGAGCTCCTGCGGCTCGAACCCATGGTCGCGCGGCTGCGGCGGCGCACCACGGCCGCGCTCGAACTCCCCGGCGCCGGCGGTCCCGTCACCGTTCCGGCGGGCGCGCTGGTCGAGGTGCTCGTCGAGGCGGCCAACACCGACGCGGGCGCGGTGGGCGCCCGGCCGCTGTCGGTCTGTCCCGGCCGCGTCATCGAGGGGGCCACGACGGGCGCGGCCCTGTCCTTCGGCGACGGCCCGCACCGCTGTCCAGGGGCGGGCATCGCGATCCTGGAGACGGACGTCTTCCTCAGCCGCCTGTTCGCGATCGAGGGCATCCGGATGGTGACGGAGCCGCGCGTCAGCCTGAACGACGAGATCGGCGGATACGAGATCCGCGGGTTGCGGGTCCGCGCCGGGTAGCGCGACGGACAGGGGTGGAGCGGGCGGCCGGGTGGCGCGACGGATCGGGGTGGAGCGGGCGGCCGGGTGGAGCGGGCGATGGCGTCCGCTCCACCCTGATGTTCAGCCTTGTTCGTGCACCACGATCGCGGCGGCGGGGCAGACGGCGGCGGCCTCACGGACCAGGGCGTGCTGGTCCTCGCCGGGCTCGGCCTCCAGCAGGACGACGATGCCGTCGTCCTCGTTCTGGTCGAACACCTCCGGCGCGATCAGCACGCACTGGCCGGCGCCGCAACATTTGACCTCGTCCACGATGACTTTCATGGGGTTCCTCTCTGTATCAGCAGGTGTGGTGGCGCGGGGTCACCAGCGGACGGGGACCGTGCGCAGGCCGCCGACCGCCAGTCCCTCCACCCGCTCCAGCTCCTCCACCGGCACGGCCAGCTCCAGGGACGGCAGCTTGCGCAGCAGCACCTCCAGCACGACCTGCAGCTCGGTGCGGGCCAGCGCCTGGCCCAGGCAGGAGTGGGCGCCCGCGCCGAAGGACAGGTGGGGGTTCGGGCTGCGGCTCAGGTCCATCTCGGCGGCCGCCTCGAAGGCGCCCTCGTCGCGGTTGGCCGCGGCCATGCTGCAGATCACCGTGGTGCCCCGGGGCAGGACGGTGCCGCTGACCTCGGTCTCCTCGCGCAGGTAGCGCGGCAGACCGAAGCCGGAGTTGGCGTCGAGCCGCAGCGTCTCCTCCACCGCCGTGCGGATCAGCGACGGGTCGGCCAGCAGCGCCTCCCACCGGGTGCGGTCGGCCAGCAGCATGGAGACCATCTTGCCGATCATGTTCGCGGTGGTCTCGTGCCCGGCGACCAGCAGCGCCATGCCGGTGACCAGGATCTGGATCTCCGACAGCCCGCCGTCCTCGGGGCCGCCGGCCGCGATCAGCGCGCTGAGCAGGTCCTCCCCGGGCGCGGCGCGCTTGGCGGCGACGTGCTCGGACATGTACTGGAAGAACGCGGCCTGGGCCGCCTCGATCTCGGCCTGGCTGTAGCGGGTCAGGTTGAGCAGGGTGTCGGACCAGTACGAGAACCGGTCCCGGTCCGCGGCCGGCACGCCGAGCATGTCGCAGATCACGTACACCGGCAGCGGGAAGCCCAGACCCGCCTTGAGGTCGCCCGGCGCGCCGCCCTCGACCAGGTCGTCGATGAGCTCCTCGGCGATGCGGGCCATCGAGGGCCGCAGCGCGGCCATGCGCTTGGCGGTGAACCACTTGCCGACCAGGCGCCGCCAGTGCTGGTGCTCCTCGCCGCCGTCGGGGATGATCGTCGCCATCTCGCTGTTGAACACCCCGCCGCCCTCGGCCGACAGCCGGGCCGCGTCCGGCGCGTTGAGCTGGCGGGTGAAACGCGGATCGGCGAGCACCTGCTTGACGTCGTCGTAGCGGGTCAGCAGCGTCGCCCCGTCACCGCTCGGCAGCTTCACGTGGGCCACCGGACACGTGCCGCGCAGCTCCGCCCATGCGGCGGGCGGCTCCAGAGGCGCGTCGCCGGGGATCGGGTAGCTCAGAACCTGCTCGTTGACACTCATTCGACATCTCCTTCGGAGGGATGGTTGGTCGTCCGCGTACCGGCGGCCGGTGCCTCCCGGCGCCGTCGTCAGGCGGGCGCGAGCGGCTGGGCGTCCCACCAGGTGCCGAGAGCCTGCTGCCGCAGGAGGCGGGCCTGTTTGGGCATGTTCCAGCCGAGCACGCCGGTGACCCGGCCGCCCTCGCGGTAGAGGGCGGCGAAGCGGTGCCGGCCCGGGTCGCCTTCGGCGATGCTCACCTCGGCCGCCGGCGACGGGAGGCCGTGGGCCTGGATCTTGACGTCGTACTGATCGGTCCAGAAATAGGGGATCGGCGTGTACGGGCGATCGGCGCCGAGGAGGTTGGCCGCCACCACCTGGGCCTGTTCGGTGGCGTTGGTGCGGCTCTCCAGGCGCAGCCGCCTGCCGAGCCCTTCGTGCTCCCAGGAGGCCACGTCCCCGACGGCGTAGACACCTTCGGCGGCGCGGCAGCGCGAGTCGCACTCCACCCCGTCGCCCACGGCGAGCCCGCTGCCGCGCAGCCACCCGGTCGCCGGACGGGAACCGATCGCCACCGCGACCGCGTCGGCGGGCAGGAGCTCGCCGCCGGCCAGCCGGACCCCGGTCACACGCCCGGCGGTGCCCGTCAGCCCTTCGACGGCGACGCCCAGCCGCAGCCGGACCCCGCGCTCGGTGTGCGTCCGGGCGAGCATCGTGCCGATCACGCCGCCGAGCTGGTCGCCCAGCAGGGTGTGCCCCATCCCGGCGAGGGTGACGTCCAGGCCCATGGTGCGGGCGGTGGCGGCGATCTCGGCGCCCAGCACCCCTTCGCCCACGACCACGAGCCGCTTGGCGGCGGTCAGGTGGGCGTGCAGGGTGAGCGCGTCGTCCAGGGTACGCAGCACGTGCACGCCCGCCAGCCCGTCCTGGCCGGGGAGCCGGATGGGGGTCAGGCCGGTGGCGATCACCACGGCGTCGCCGCGCAGCACGCGGCCGGAGGCGGTGGTGACGGCCCGCGCCGCCGCGTCCAGCGCGCCGACGGGCTCGCCCAGCACCAGGTCGGCGTGCAGGGCGTCCAGTTGGGCGTGGTCGCGGAGCCGGGCGCGGGACGGCTCCCAGTCGCCCGCCAGGACCTGCTTCGACAGCGGCGGCCGGTCGTAGGGGAGGTGGGGATCGGCGTCCAGGAGGGTGAGGCGGCCCTGGTGGCCGTGCCGCCGCAGGGCCTCCGCCGTGCTCAGGCCGGCGGCCGACGCGCCGACGATCAGAACGTGGCCGGGCGAGGTCACGAGGCGTCGCTCAGGCAGAGGGTGGTGACCCGGCCAAGACGTATCCGCATATGTCGTGATCCCTTCGGTCGTCCCGTCCCGTCGAGATTACCGTACACATGTAGGAAAACGTACAAGTGTAGTAAAAGGTAAGGTAGACGGTGTGGTGACGACCAGAGGCGGCATTCCATCGGGTGACAGGCGTGTGCGCCGCACCCGCGCGGCTCTGGCGCGCGCGCTGATCCAGCTCGTCGAGGAGCAGGATCTGTCCCGGATCAGCGTCGCCGACGTCGCCGAGAGCGCGGGGGTGAGCCGCTCGACCTTCTACGGCCATTTCCGCGACGTTCACGAGCTGGCCGAGGCGGCCTGCACCGCGATGGTCGACAACCTGATCGAGTCGTTGCCGGTGCCCGGCCCCGACTCGGTGGATCCGGTGCACGACGCGACCCGGTCGCTGGAGGCGTTCTTCGCCAGCCTCGCCCAGCACGCCGGGCTCTACCGCGCGTTGCTGGGGCCGCAGGGCAGCGCCCGCCTCGTCGACCACATCCGCCGCCGCACCGCCGCCGGCGTCTATGACCGCGTACGCCAGGCCGCCGTCGGTGGCGATCTGCCGGTACGCTCCGGCGCGCTGGAGGACATTCCGCACGACGTGCCCGCCGCCTTCACCGCAGGGGCGCTCGTCGGGGTGGCCACCGACTGGATCCAGCGCGGCTGCCCGCGGTCGCCGGCCGAGATGGCCGCCCTGGCCTGGCCGCTCTTCAACGCGCTCTACCGCGTCGACACCAGCACCCTCACCTGAGCCGAACCTCAGCGCCCTCTACTGTGTTGACGCCCTCACCTGGGCCGGGACTCCAGCGCGCTCCACCGCGTCGGCACCCTCACCCGAACCGGGACTCCGGCGCCGGACTCGCGGCTGGAAGTTCGATGCCGGACTCGCGCCTGGGATGCATCGTGCCGCCACCGGGGAGGACCAGGGGAGCCGCCGTCCGGCGGCGCTCCCGACGGGAGCCGCCCGCGACCTCGCCGAGGAGTGCGACCATGACGACCGGTCCGCGACCTCACCGCGTCAGGAGCGCGTTGCGGTGGGCCGCCGACGGACTGTTCTCCAGCGGTGCGAACCCGCACGGCGTCCTGCCGGCCCTGCTGATCGTGCTGGCCCTGGTGACCGGCCTCGTCGACGCCGTCAGCTACCTCGGCCTGAACCGCGTCTTCGTCGCCAACATGACCGGCAACATCGTCTTCCTCGGCTTCGCCCTGGCCGGTGACATCGAGCTGTCGAAATGGGCGCCGCCGCTGGCCCTCGCCTCGTTCGGGGCCGGCGCGTGGACCGCGGGCCGCGTCATCAGGCGGACGGGGCAGGCACGGCGGGCCTTCGCCGCCGCCACCGGCGTGCACCTGCTCCTCATGATGGCCGCCCTCGTCGTGGCCGCTGTCGGCGGGCACGTCGTGGCGGGGGCGCAGGTGGTGCTCATCGGGCTGCTCGGCTGCGGCATGGGCCTGCAGAACGCGTCCGTACGCGCGCTGGGCGTGCCCGACCTGACCACCAACGTTCTCACCACCACTCTCACCGGCCTGGCCGCCGACGCTCCCGGGCGGCCGGCCTTCCGCCGGGCCGCCTCCGTGGCCGCGATGTTCCTCGGCGCGCTGACCGGCGCCGCGCTGCACCTGACGATCGGCCCGGTGCCCGTGCTGGCGGTGGCGGCGGTCCTGCTCGCGAGCGTCGCCGTCCTGGCCCGCCGGCCCGCCAAGAGCACGGGCTGAGCCCAGCCCGGTGGGTCAGCCGTTCGCGTCCAGTGCCCCGACGAGCCCGCACAGGGCGGTGGTGAGGTCGGCGCCCAGCCGGCGCCAGGCGTCCGCGGCGGCCACGGCGCCGGGCTGCTCCCGGGCCAGCTCCGCCTCCAGTTCGGCGCTCATGTGCACGAGGAGCTGGCGGATCATGGCCTCGCGCCGGGCGCCGCGGCCCGGGTCGTGCTCGTCGTGATGGGCGTGGACGGCGTGGATGGCGTCGTACAGGCGGCGCAGCGACGGTGTGTTCAGGTGCGCCAGGACGGCGTACTCGCGCAGGGCGGGCTCGACGGCCACCTGCGCCAGGAACCGGCCGTACCAGGAGGGCGTGCCCAGGTCGACGTGATGCTCGATCTTGGGCTGGACGATGCAGCGGAGCTGCTCGCGCAGCGGCATCCGGCCCGGCTCGCCGAGCGGGCTCATCATCGCGAACCGGTGCCGTTCGACCGCCTCGGCGTGCTCGGCCAGGATGGCCTTGATGAGCTCGTCGCGGCCGGCGAAGTGATACTGCACGGCCGACTTGTTGCGCTGCCCGGCGGCCTCGCCGATCTGCCGCATGGACACCGCGGCGAAGCCCTGGGCGGCGTAGAGCCGTTCGGCGGTGCGCATGATCAGCGCCCTGACGGTCGCCGAACGCGCGCGCAGCACGCCGCCCTCCGCGCTCACCAGGTCACCCACACGTCCTCCAGGCCGCCGGACAGCAGTCCGGTGCGCAGCCGCAGGTCTCCGGCGTCGTCGCGCAGGCGCAGGGCAGGCAGCCGGCGGGTGAGCGTGCCGAGCACGATCTGCAGCTCCAGCCGGGCCAGCGGCTGGCCGAGGCAGTAGTGCGCGCCCGCGCCGAAGGCCAGGTGCTGGGCGGCGTTGTCCCGGCGCGGGTCGAAACGCTCGGGGTCGGCGAACTTGCGCGGATCCCGGTTGGCCGCCGGCCGGGCCGGGATGACCGTGCTGCCCGCCGCCACCACGACCCCGTCCAGGTCGACGTCCTCGGCGGCCACGCGGGGGAAGCCGATCACGCTGAGCGTGCTGTCCAGCCGCAGGACCTCCTCGACGGTGCCGGGGATCAGCTCCGGGTCGTCGATGACCGCCTGGTAGCGCTCGGGCTCGGCCAGCAACATCGCGGCCATGATGGCGATCATGTTGGAGGTGGTCTCGTGCCCGGCCAGCAGCAGCGCCCGTACGGTCGCGATCAGCTCCTCGTGGCTGAGCCGCCCGTCCTGGCTGTCGGAGATCTGGGTCAGCTCGCTGAGCAGGTCGTCGCCCGGATGGGCGCGCGCGGCGTCGACCAGGTCGGAGACGTAGGCGTTGAACTCGCGATAGGCCAGCTCCACCTCCTCCTGGGTGTGGCGGGTGAGCGTCAGCATGACCTGTGACCAGTGCGCGAACCGGTCCTGATCCGCGGCGGGCGCGCCGACGAGGGCGCAGATGACGCGTACCGGCAGGGGCAGGCCGAGCCGGGTGGACAGGTTGCCGGGGGAGCCCGACTTCAGCAGGTCGTCGACCAGCTCGTCGGCCATCTCCTGCACCCTCGTCCGCCAGGTCTCCATCTTGCGGATGGTGAAGGAGCGGCTGAGCAGCCGCCGCCAGCGCAGGTGGCCGTCGCCCTCGATGGTGTTCGTGTTGCCGCTGCGCGCGAACAGGCCGCCGTCCTGGGTGGTCGACACCCGCGCGGCGTTCTGCCCGCCGCGGCGGAACCGCGGATCGGTGAGCAGCGCGCGTACGTCGTCGTAGCGGGTCACGAGCTGGGCGGTGTCGCCGCTGGGCAGCCGTACGTGGGCCACGGGGCAGCGGGCCTGCAACTCCGCCCACTCCTGCGGCGGCTCCAGGGCCGTGGCCCGGTCGAAGGGATAGGCGGGCATGGACTCGGTCATGACGGCCCTCTTTCTTGACGGTACTCCGCACGCTAAGGCAGGCACCCAAGTAAGGCAAGTGCCTTAAACCGTGTGAAACCGTCGAGCTCGCTCGCGAGTCCGGCGTCAGGCCGGGGCCGGGTGGCGCACCATGAAGACGTCCACCTCGTCCTCGGTCTCCGTCGTGAACCCGTGCCGCTCGTACAACCGGCGGGCCGGGCTGCCCCGCAGCACGTTCAGCCGGACCGTGGCGGCCTCGCGATCGCACCGTTCCAGCAGCCCGCTCAGCACGGCGGCGCCGGTGCCCCGGCCCTGCAGCTCCGGGTCCAGGTAGAAGTGCTGCAGCCAGTAGGCGTCCTTCGCCGGCCGCAGCGCCACGCAGCCGGCGAAGGCGCCACCCACGTCGATCATCCAGGTGTGCGCCGGGGTGAACTCGTCCCGCAGGCGCTGCTTCACCCGCTGCGCGTCGTACCGTCCGAGCCGCGTGAGGTCCGGCCTCATCACCACGGCTCGCAACTCGGCCACCGCCTCAACGTCCGTCACCAACGCCGGCCGAAGCTCCCAATCCGCCACGATCGGGATGTTATCGCCCCAGACTTCGCCCCATCCTGCGGGGCCACTTGGACGGGCCGCGCAGGCCGGGCTACTTGGAGCGGCCGCGCAGTCCGCGCAGGCCGAGGAACGCGATCACCAGGCCGATGACCAGGACGATGGGCCCGATGACGGCCCAGGTGGTGTCGCCGCTCATCACGCTGCCGCCGACGACGCCCAGCCCTTGCAGCGCCCACACGGCGCCCGCCAGAGCCAGGAGAACGCCGACGACGAGGAGGATCCATGCTTTCACTGCTTCCTCGTTTCCCGATCGGGGGTGGCGGGTCCAGGATGACAGATGAGAATGGCTGCTGACCGCGGACCCGTCGCCATGATCAGGGGCACTCTTGAACATGACCATCGAGCAGGCCGGGCTCATGCTCGCCGATCCCGCCTCCTACACCGATGAGACACGGCTGCACCAGGGGCTCGCCCTGCTGCGCCGGGAGGATCCCGTGCATCTCGTCCAGGCTCCCGGCTACCGGCCCTTCTACGCCGTCACCGGGCACGCGGACATCCTGCGGATCGAACGCGAGAACGCCCTGTGGCTCAGTGAGCCCCGTCCGCTGCTGGCGCACCGCGCGTTCGAGGAACTGGCCGGAAAACAGGCGGCGCAGGGCATCGTGCTGAAGACCCTGGTCCACATGGACGATCCGCAACACCGCGTGGTCCGCGCGATCGGCGCGGACTGGTTCCGCCCCAAGGCCATGCGGGCCATGGAGAGCCGGATCCAGGAGCTCGCCCGCCGTTTCGTCGACCGGATGGCCGACTACGGCGGCGCCTGCGACTTCGCCGGCCAGGTCGCGGTGCACTACCCGCTGTACGTGATCCTCTCGCTGCTCGGCCTGCCCGAATCCGACTTCCCGCGGATGCTCAAGCTCACCCAGGAGTTGTTCGGGGGCGAGGACGCGGAGAACCGGCGCGGCGAGAGCGTCGAGGAGCGGTTCGGCGTGCTCCTGGACTTCTTCTCCTACTTCCAGGAGCTCACGGCCGCCCGCCGCGCCCGTCCGACCGAGGACCTGGCCTCCGCCATCGCCAACGCCGTGGTCGGCGGCGAGCCCCTGAGCGACATGGACACGGCCTCCTACTACGTCATCATCGCCACCGCCGGGCATGACACCACCAGCTCCACCGTCGCGGGCGGGCTGCACGCCCTCCTGGAGCACCCCGGCGAGCTGGCCAGGCTGCGCGAGGATCCCGGCCTGCTGCCGCTCGCGGTCGACGAGATGATCCGCTGGGTCACGCCGGTCAAGGAGTTCATGCGCACGGCCGCGGTGGACACCAGCGTGCACGGCGTGCCGATCCGCGCGGGGGAGTCGGTGTTGTTGTCCTACCCGTCGGCCAACCGCGACGAGGCGGTCTTCGACGCCCCGTTCCGGTTCGACGCCGGTCGTGACCCCAACCGGCACCTCGCGTTCGGGTTCGGCGTGCACTACTGCCTGGGCGCGGCGCTGGCCAGGATGGAGCTGCGGGCCCTGTTCGCCGAGCTGCTGCCCCGCCTGGACAGGGTGGAGCTGGCCGGCCGCCCGGAATGGACGGCCACGACGTTCGTCGGCGGCATCAAGCACCTGCCGATCCGTTTCACGCTGCGCCGCTGAGGATTCTTCCGCGAGAACCTATACAAATAGGACGAAAAGCCATAATCTCGACATTGCTCCAGTCGGACAACGACTGGAGCGCCAAAGCTTGGTTCGCGGCATATTCCGCCTCTGCCCGTCGAAGGACGGCGGCGCGGGGGTTGGTGCGGCGTCAGTGGCTGCCGGACAGCTCGCCGGACAAGGTGGCGTGCATCTTGGCGCTGGCCTGGTTCAGCCCGATGATGCGCACGGTTTTGCCGCGGGTGGCGTACTTGGCCTCGACGGCGTCCAGGGCGGCCACGGAGGAGGCGTCCCAGATGTGGGCGTCGGTCAGGTCGATGACCACGTCATCGGGGTCGTCGGCGTAGTTGAACTGGGAGACCAGGTCGTTGCTGGAGGCGAAGAACAGCTCGCCGGTCACGGCGTAGACGACCGGGCCGCCGCCGGGATCGACGATGGCGGAGACCTCGGCCAGGTGCGCCACCCGGCGGGCGAAGATGACCAGGCCGGTCAGCGAGCCGACGATCACGCCGATGGCCAGGTTGTGGGTGGCGACCACTACGGCGACGGTGACGACCATGACGGTGATCTCGCCGACGGGCATGCGCTTGAGCGTGGCGGGGGCGATGGAGTGCCAGTCGAAGGTGCCGACCGAGACCAGGATCATGACGGAGACCAGGGCGGCCATCGGGATCTGCGACACCCAGGGCCCGAAAACGATGCACAAGACCATGAGCATGACGCCGGCGGTGAAGGTGGACAGGCGGGTGCGCGCGCCGTTCTTGACATTGATCATGGTCTGGCCGATCATCGCGCAGCCACCCATGCCGCCGAAGAAGCCGGTGACGATGTTGGCGACGCCCTGCCCGATCGACTCGCGGGTCTTGGAGGAGCGGGTGTCGGTGATGTCGTCCACCAGCTTGGCGGTCATCAGCGACTCCATCAGCCCGACCAGGGCGAAGGCCAGCGCGTACGGGGCGATCAGGGTGAGCGTGTCGAGGGTGAAGGGCACATCCGGCAGGCCGGGCACGGGCAGCGCGGACGGCAGCGCGCCACGGTCGCCCACGGTGGGCACGGCCAGGGCGGCGCCGACGGTGATGGCGGTCAGGGCGGCGATGGAGACCAGCGGTGCCGGTACGGCTTTGGTCAGGCGGGGGAAGAACACCATCAGCGCCAGCCCGGCGGCCACCAGCGGATACACCATCCAGGGCACGTCGACGAGTTCGGGCACCTGAGCCATGAAGATCAGGATGGCCAGGGCGTTGACGAAGCCGACCATGACGCTGCGCGGCACGAAGCGCATCAGCTTGGCCACCCCGAGCGCGCCCAGCACGATCTGGATGAGGCCGGCGAGGATGACGGCGGCGATCAGGTAGCCCAGGCCGTGCTCGCGCGTCAGCGGCGCCACGACCAGCGCGATGGCACCGGTGGCGGCGGAGATCATCGCGGGGCGGCCGCCGGCGATGGCGATGACGACCGCCATGGTGAAGGAGGCGAACAGGCCGACGCTGGGATCGACGCCGGCGATGACGGAGAACGAGATCGCCTCGGGGATGAGGGCGAGGGCGACGACCAGGCCGGACAGAATCTCGGTACGGGCCACCGAGGGTTCGAGCCAGGCAGGCCGGCCGGGCTGCGGGCGGCCCGCCAGGGTCGTGGACGGTCGGGCGGGTACGGATGAGCTGGGCAACAGACGTCCTTCAACACATGGATCGGCCCCACGGGGCCTGCGGGCAGCGCGTCACCGGCCAGGGGCACGGCGGCAGCAGACGAGGAAGCGGCCGAGCAGGCGGCCGCAGGGTGTGCCAGGGCGATGGGATGTCCGGTCTGTGCAGAGACGCCCGGCTTGATCCGTCCATCGATGACTCTACCTTAACGTTAGGGTAGGGATTCGGCGGGACCGGGTGTGGCCCCCGCGCCGCCCTACCGGCTAAGCAGTGAGGTCGTGCAAAAGATGGACGAATCGGCGCTTTCCGCCGCCGAGGGCGAAGCCGTGGCTTCGCCGGGCAGCGGTGGAGATCACATGCACATCGGGCAGGTGGCGGCGCGAACCTCGCTGTCGCTGCGGACCATCCGGCACTACGACGAGGTGGGCCTGGTGCGGCCCTCGGCGCGTAGCCAGGGCGGCTTCCGCCTCTACACCGAGGCGGACGTCGCCCGGCTGATGGTGATCCGCCGGATGAAACCGCTCGGCTTCACCCTGGAGGAGATGGGCGAACTGCTGTCCATCACCGACCGGCTCGACACCGGTGCCGCGACGGTCCTGGAGACGGCCGAGCGCGAGGCGATGCTGGCCCGACTCGGCCAGTTCGAGCAGGCCACCCATGAGCGTTGTGAAGCGTTGCGCGCGCAACTGAACAGGGCCGAGGAGTTCGCCGCCGACCTGCAGCGTCGAGCCGGCCAGATGAGCGGCGGCACTGCCTGACCGGCGCGCATGGCGGGCACGGCCGTGGCCCGGTGCGGGGCTGCGCTCGTACACGGTGCCGGCCGGCCCGGCTGCAGCGCAGTACCCCCGCCTACGGCTCCGCCGGTGAGGCCGAGTGCGCCGTGCTGGTCACCCGCGACTGCGGCTCGGGATCGGGCGCGATCGAGGTCGCCGCCACGAACAGGCTCACGTCCCGCATCGCCTCACTGAACACCAGCGCGGGCACCTCGGCCGGCGACACCGCCGCCCAGCCGCCGTCCACCAGCCGTTGGAAGCCCACCTGCCCGGTGACGGCGCGTCCGTTCGCGCCGTCCTGCACGTACTCGTGGCCGAACGACGCCCGCCATCCGCCGCCGGCCGGCACCCGCGTGGCCTCGCCCGTCTCCCCGCCCTCCCACGGGCCGAGCATCCCGGCCCGCCAGCCCCGCTGCCCGAACATCGTGTACAGCCGCCCGTAATCGACGAGCCGCCCGGCGAACCCGGCCACGTCCCCGGCCACGTCCCCGGCCGCCTTTCCGGCCGGCCGGTAGACCTCGCGCGTGGCCTGCTCGAACGGCTGCCTGACCCGCCCTGCCGCCACGGCCTCCCGCAGGCCCGCGACCTCCGCGGGCGTCGCCCGCACCGGATGCCACAACCGCACCCGCCCGGCCGGCGCGTCCAGGTCGCCCAGCGGGTTCGGGTCGCCCGTCGCGTTCGAGTCGCCCGACGGGTCCAGGTCGCCCAGCGCGGCCTGCCACGTCCCGGGCGCGATCTCGACCTCCCAAACCAGCCGCCGCGCCACGGTGGCGGCGATCGGGTGCTCGGCGATCCGCGTGCGCCACGTCTCGTACGGCCAGCAGGTCTCGTCCATGAGCGCCGTCTCCAGCGCCCCGGCCAAGGTCGTCACCTGCCGCCGCAGCACGTCCGCCAGCCCGCGCACCCGCTTGACCTCGTCGGCGTGCGCCTTGCGCACCGCCGCGGGCAGGCTCTTGAGCCGCTGGCTCCCCTGCCACCAGGTCAGCTCGAACGCGTCGTCCGCGACAGCGATCACCGCCTTGTGCGCACCCAGCGGCGCCTCCAGCCGCCCGGGGTCCGGCATGCGGAACGCCACCTCCGCCCGGTCGGCCAGCCCCGGCTCCGCCCGTACGATCATGCGGTCGAGCTGCTTGATCACACCGGCGTGCCGCGTCACCGCACGCGCCGTGCGCAGCGCCTCGATGGCCTCCGGCGTCGGATGCCGCTCGATCGCGCGGGCGATCTCGTACAGCAGCGCCTGCGACGGCAGCGTCTTGGCCGCCGTCGGCGCGACCGCTACCTGGGCCAGCACCGTGGCGAGCAGCTCAGGCAGCCACGGCTCGTCGCCGGCCAGCGCCAGCCTCACCGCCCGCCCGATCGCCGCGGTCTCCGCCGCGCCGAACGCCTTGTCCGCCTGGTACGGGATCTCGCGCGCGTGAATGGCCGTCAGCCTGGCCGCGGCGCTCTCCAGCGCAGAGCGGGCGAAGCGCGCGTACGCCGGCACGGCCGCCAGCCGCTCCCACACGCCGGGCAGCTCGGGCGGCGACCCGTACGCACGAGGCCCGACCTCGGCCAGCAGCGCCCTGTCCGCCGGATCGAGACTCAGGACCAGATCGAGCTCGGCCGCCCCCAGCGGCTCCGGCCCCACGTCCAGGGCCCCGGCCGCCACCTCGTCCAGGCCGGCCAGCCCGGCCACCGCCAGCAGCGCGTACGGCTCCTCGGTCCGCCTCTTGGCCACCATGAACGCGGTCAGCGTGCCCGCGGCCCCGGCCAGCTCGGCCACCGGCGCCCCGCCAGGACAGCGCACCAGCGCCGCGGCCGCCAGGCACAGGTTCGCCCACTTGCGCTTGGCCAGGCCGGCGACCAGCGCCTCGTACAACGCCACGCACGACTCAGGGGTGAAGACCGGCTGCCGCCGCTTGACCTCGTCCTCGACCTCGACCCGCATCGAGAAGGCCGGACCGCCGGTCCCGGCCGTTCCGTAGGCGAGCGGCAGCAGGTTCCCCAGATCGACGGCGGTCAGCGCGGCTCCGTCCGGCCACGGTTTCGGGTAGCCCGCCTCAGGGTCGGTCAGGTGGTGGTGAAGGTAGCGGCCGGTGGGGGAGAGCTGCATACGGTCAGTCCTTGATGGGTTCGTGAAGGTCGCAGATGGCCGGTCACCCGTCGCCGGGCACCGGTCACCGACCTGCGATCAGTCGCCGCCACCTGGGGCACGGTCGCGTCGTGACGGGCGGCGACGGCGTCCAGGCGCTCGGTCGTGAGCGGCTGAAAACCGCCGATCGGGAAGAAGGGCACGTAGGCGATGCCCGCCTCGGCGCAGGCGTCGACGAGCGCGTCGTCATCGCGCCTGGCCACGTTGCAGAGGTTCTGAACGCAGGCGATCGGCGCGATCTCGCGGGCTTCGGCCAGCTCGGCCGCAGGTTGGCGGGGGTCAGGCCGGTCTGCTCCGCCGCCGGCAGGGCGATGTCGGAGCCCTCGACCAGCGCCCCGACCTTGGTCACGATCACCAGGTCGTCCGGGTACGGGTGCAGCGCCTCCCGGATCAGCTCGTTGGCCGCCACCCCGTCCATCGCCGCCCAAGGCCATCGTTCCGTTGTCACGGTCACCCACTCTAGATGTCCGGGAAAGACCGCAGTTTCGGCAGCGAGCACTTTGTCCGGCTTGACCCGGTTCTTGCGTGTCGTCCAGGCGGCTATGAGCTAGATCACCGTTGAGGCTGCCCTTGGGTCAGGGTGGAAGCTCGCCGCAGCGGCAGGACGCCGGCCGCACACAACAGATTCAAGGAGCAGACCACCATGCCCATCACCCTTTCCGACCAGGACAAGAGCATCCTGCGGACTGCCGCGTACGGTGCCGTGTCGCTGATGGCCGCCGCCACCGGCTCGCCCCAGCAGGCCGCTGCGAATGCCTCCATCGCCCTGAGGTCGGCGACCGGTCTGGTCGGGCACGTGCTGGCCGCGAAGGCCAAGGACATCGAACTGAAGGGCAAGTCCGTCGCCGAGCTCGCCGACCGGGTCCTGCCGGCCCTGACCGCAGCCATGCGGCTGCTCGGCGAGCAAGCTCCGGCGGAGGCCGGCAACTTCCGCAACACCGTCCTCCTTGCCGTCGAAGCCGCCCAGGTCAGCCCGGACGATCCCGGCACCATCACGGCCGCGATGGCCCGCAAGATCACCGCCGTCCTCGACGCCGCTGAGGTGCCCCCTGCGGACTGCGCGGCTGCTGCGGGGCAGGATCGCCCGGAGTTGCAGAAGGCGATCGAGGAGATCGTCGATTCCGGTTTCGTCGGGGTGTCGCTGCGCGTGCACGATGAACGGGGCGAGTGGGCCGGCAGCGCCGGGGCGGCCGAGCTGGGCGGGGCCGCGAAGCCGTCGGTGAACGGGCATGTCCGGATCGGCAGCAACACCAAGACCTTCATCGCGACGGTGGTGCTGCGGCTGGTGGCCGAGGGCAGGGTCGGGCTGGACGCGCCGGCGGCGGACTACCTGCCCGAGTTCGGGCTGGACGGGCGGATCACGGTGCGGATGTTGTTGCAGCACACCAGCGGGGTGTTCAACTTCAGCGGCGAGGTCTACGACGACGGGACGATCGTGCCGGGGATCCCCATCCCCTACGGCGCCACGGGCGAAGAGTGGATGGACAAGCGGTTCACCATCTACCGGCCGCAGGAGCTGGTGGAGCTGGCGTTGTCCCGACCGGCGCGGTTCGAGCCGGGGACGGGCTGGAGCTATTCCAACACCAACTACGTGCTGGCCAGGCTGCTGATCGAGAAGGTCACCGGCCGCTCGGTCGCCGAGGAGATGAGGCGGCTGATCCTGGAGCCGCTCGGGCTGTCGGGCACCGTGGTGCCGGACGCCTCGCCGGAGATCCCCGAGCCGCACGCCCACGCCTACTACCGGTACGAGGACGCCGGCGAGCCGAAGACGGTCGACATCACCCGCCAGAACCCCTCCTGGATCTCCAGCGGCGGCGACATGATCTCGACCACCCAGGACCTCCACACGTTCATCTCCGCGCTGCTGGGCGGCGAGCTCCTGCCGGCCGCGCTGCTGGCCGAGATGTGCACCCCGCACCCGACGGGCATCCCGAACATGGACTACGGCCTGGGAGTGTTCGTGGTGACCACGGACGGCGGCGGCACCGTCATCTCCCACAATGGCGCCGCCGTGGGCCACGCGGCGCTCATGTACAGCACACCTGACGGCAGCAAGACCCTGACCGCCGCGCTGAACTGTGTGGACGACGCCGGCTTGTCCATCGCGGCAGCATTCCAGAACGCCCAGCGAAGGCTCCTCAACGAGGTGTTCTGCGGTGGGCGAGCCGATTCGGCTCAGCCGGCCGACTGAGCACCGGTGACCCGTACGCCTTCAGGGGCGACCCCTTCGGGTCGTGCGGCAGGTGGAACGCGAACCGGGGCCGCGCCGGGCTCAACGGCCCGGCGTGGCCCGTCCACATGCTCGGCTGTGTGTAGCCGCCGGGTTCCAGCACAAGGCAGGCTGAGCGGATGAGGAACGGAATCACGATCGGGCAGGCGGCGGCATTCGTCGGCGTCACGGTGAAGACGGTGCGGCATTATCACAAGCTCGGCCTGGTCGAGGAGCCGGAACGCGACAGCTCCGGCTATCGGCGGTACGGATCGGCCGATCTGCTGCGGCTGGTGCAGGCCCGGACGCTGGCCGCCGCCGGGGTGCCGCTGGGCGAGATAGGGTCCCTGCTCGACGCCGACGCCGAGCTGTTCGCCGCCGCGCTCGCCGACGTCGAGCGGCAGCTCACCGAACGGATCGAGGAGTTGATGGCGCGGCGTGACACGCTGCATCGGCTCGCGGACGGTGACCGGGCGCTGCTGCCCGACCGAGCTGTGGCGCTGCTGAAGCGGATGCTCGGCCTCGGATTCCCCGCGGACGAGGTGGCGGCCACCAGGGAGGGCTGGGTGCTGGCCAAGGCCCTGGTCCCCGAAGGCTTCGACGACTACCTCACCGACTTCGAGCACGCACTCGAAGACACCCGCTTCGTCGCCTTGACCAGGCGCGTGGCCGAAGCCGGGGCCTGGGACCCGGACGACCCCCGCATCGCCGAGCTCGCCACCGCCGTGGCCGGCCACTACCTCGCCGACCCGGCACTGCTGAAGACGGTGACCGGCCTGCAAGCCCGCACCGAGGCCGCGACCCGGTACACGCTGATCGCCCACCACGGCGAAGAGCAGACGCCGGCTGCGGCGCGGCTGACCGCGCTTTTCGAGGCTGAGCTCCGCGCGGCCGGCATCCACATCCCCAGACCGAACTCCCACTGACCGCGCCGTGCTCCGGTCCTTCGCCCCAGGCGACCGGCCGGGGTCTGCCCGCAGACACCGCTGGAGCGACTGCACGGCCGTAGGCCGCTGGTGCCGCCCGTGAGCGACATGCCCGGCTGAGCTCCTCCGATCAGCCGGTCCGCATCCCGTTCGCACGGCCGCGCTCACCTGGGCGGGATGGCTGAGCTGCGGATGGTGCCCCGCCCCCGCGACCACCGTCACCGGAACGCCGACGGCGTCGCCGACGAGCGGATCGAGCTCGCCGGCGACGACGTGCACCGGAACCGGGCAGGTGGCCAGCAGTTCCCGCAGGTCGGCGCGCTCGGCCCGGCGCTGCGCCCTGCTGAGCCACCGCGCCGTACGCCACGCGACCCCCGGCCGCCGCAACTGCGCCACCGCCTCCTCCAGCGCGGGCAGCGTTTGACCTGGAAGCGTCCGGCCCAGCAGGGCCGCGCCGAGCCGCCGTGCGGAAGCGGTGCGGAGCAGGGGCCCGGTGAGCACGGATGTGCGCAGGTGCCACCGGGGGCGCCGCTGAAGGAAGTAAGGGGAGACGAGGACCAGGCCGGAGACGCGTCCGGGGTGGGCGTGCGCGTACCGGAGGGCGAGCGCGCCGCCTGCCGAGTGGCCGACGAGCACCGGCCGGGTCCGCAGGGGAGCGAGGAGGGCGGTGAGCCACTCCGCAGGGTCGCCGCCCTCCCGGGCGGAGCGGCCGGGTCCACCGAGGTTCGGCCGGGCGGAGCGGCTGGGCCCACGGACGTTCGGCGGGGCGGAGCGGCCGAGGCCGGGCAGGTCCGCCACCAGGGCCGGGCCGTCCAGCTCGGGCAGCACACCGCGCCACGTCTCGGCGTTGAGCGGCAGGCCGTGCAGGAGGACGTACGCCGGAGAGACACGATCACCGGCGAGGTAGACCGGCGCTTCCGCGACCAGGTGGAACCCGCCGGCCAGCGGCGGCCGGGCGCGGCCGAAGCGCTCCGCGACGAGCCGGTCGGCCCAGTGGCGCAGCGCGTCCGTCACGGGCGGATGGCTCAGCCCGGCGGCGCCGGCCAGCGAGCGCCCGGTCGTCGGCGCCGTGCCCGCGCAGCCAGGCGCGCAGCTCGGCGCCTCGGGAGGCCGGGTCCCGGACGGTCACGGCGACCGAGCGTCCGGCGGTGAGCAGCTCCGCCGTCAGCCACCGGCCGATGAAGCCGGTCGCGCCGGCGACCAGGGTGTCGGGTCTGTCTGTCATAGGGGCTCCCTGTAGACCGATCTACATATTCGTGGCACAAAAACCCGCAGCCGCACACCGCGCCGCTGCCGAGCAACGGCCCTGCCGAGCGCCGAGCAACGCCATCGACGAGCAGCCCGCCGAACGGACCGGTCAGCGCCCCCGTTCAGGCGCCGAGCAGCACCGCCGCCGCGCGCCGGGCGCGCTCCATGGGCGCTCGGCTGCGCCGGGCGCGGGCCAGGACCAGCGCGCCCTCGATCAGGGCCAGCAGTGAGCCGGCCAGATCCCCGGCTCGCTCGGGGGCGTGCCCGTCGAGGACCAGCCGGTCCGCGAGCGCCCGCTCCCAGCCGTCGTAGACCTGCGCGCAGACCCGTTGCAGCGCGTCGTTGGTGGCCGCCACCTCCAGGGCGACCGTGGCGATCGGGCACCCCTTGGCGTAGCCGGCCTGCTCCATCCGGTCGGCGAGCGCGTCCAGCACGGCTTCGACCAGCGCCCTGGTGCTGGGGACCGAGTCCGCCAGGCTCCTGATGAGGGCGTCGATCTCCCGGCCGGACGCGGTGAGGGCCTCGGCGGTGAGCTGATCCTTGCCGCCGGGGAAATGGTGGTACAGCGAGCCTCTGGGGGCCTTGCCCGCCTCGATCACCTCGTTGAGCCCCGCGCCGAAATAGCCCCGCGCCTCGACCAGCGTGCGCGCGGCGTCGATCAGCCGCGCCCGCGTCTGGTCTCCCTTGACCGCCATGCCACGAGATTAGACCGATCTACATAATTTGTCCATCGTGCCCGTGCGTCAGGCCGGGACGAGCAGGGTGGTCAGGAGGTCGTCGAGGGCGATGAGCCCGCGTACGGTGCCGTCGGCCGTCCTGATCAGGGCGAGCTGGCTGTGCGCCGCGCGCAGCCGGGCCACCGCCTCGGCGACGGAGACGTCCGGCGGCAACACCGGCAGGTGGTAGGCGAGCTGCCCGGCGGTGGCCGGGCTGCCGCGCCGGTGGGCGAGATAGGCGTCGCGCAGGTGCACCACGCCGACCGGGCCGGTGACCGGGCCGACCGGCAGGCGGGAACGCCGGGCGCGGACCGCGACGTCGATGACCTGCCGGGGCGTGGCGTCGGCGGGCACGGTGACGATCCGATGGGGCGGCGTGAGCAGCGCGGTGATGCCGGCGTCCGGAGCCCGCAGGGCCTGGGTGAGGACGGCGTGGTCGTCGGCCTCGATGAGACCGAGCCGGCGCGACTCCTCCACCAGGTGCCGGAGCTGGACGGGGGTGCGCGGATTGCCGCCCTCCTCGCGCGGACGCACCCTGAACAGGCGCAGCAGGCCGTTGGTGACCGCGTTCAGCGCGCTGATCAGCGGGCGGACCAGCAGGGTGAAGCCGCGGAACGGCAGCGCCAGCACGGTCGCCGAGCGTTCGGGATGGGCGATGGCCCACGACTTGGGCGCCATCTCGCCGAGCACCATGTGCAGGAACGTCACGATGGCCAGCGCGATGACGAACGCCACCGTGTGCGCGGCCGTCTTGGGCAGGCCCATGGTGTGGAAGAGCGGGGCGAGGGTGCCGGCGATGAGCGGCTCGGAGACCACGCCGAGCCCGAGGGAGCAGAGCGTGATGCCGAGCTGGGCGCCGGCCAGCATCAGCGACAGCTCCTTGATGCCCGACAGCGCGGCGGCGGCGGCCTTGCTGCCGTGCGCGGCGGCCTTCTCCAGACGGTGCCGCTTGGCGGCGACGAGTGCGAACTCGGCGGCCACGAAGAAGCCGTTGCCGATCAGCAGGAGCAGGGTGAGCACCAGGCCGGTGGTCAAGCTCACGGCCGCTCCTCTGGGTCTCGGCGGAAGGGGGTGACGCGGACACGTTCGGGGACGTGCCGGTTGAGGGTCCGCACCGCGACGCGGGCGTGGGTGGGGGCGGTCGGGTCGAGGGTGGCGGGCAGCGCGACGGTGATGACGTCGCCGGGCGCGGCGAAGCGGCCCAGCCGGTGCAGGATGAGACCGGCGAGGGTGTCGTACTCGTCCTCGTCGGGCAGGTTGAGGCCGGTTCCGAGGGCGATCTCGTCGATGCGCAGGCCGGCGTCGAGCTCCCAGCCGCCGTCGCGGCGTACCGCCGTGGGGGCGTCCTGGTCGTTCTCGTCGGCGATCTCGCCGACGAGCTCCTCCGCGACGTCCTCCCAGGTGAGCAGCCCGGCCAGGCCGCCGTGCTCGTCGACCACGCAGGCGACCTCCTCGCCGCGCTCGTGCAACTGCTGGACGAGGTCGGGCAGGGAGAGGGAGAACGGCACGATGAGCACGTCCCTGGCGATGTCGGCGATCCGGGTGCCGGCCGCCTCGCCGGTCGGCACGGGCGCGACGTCGCGCAGGCTGACCAGCCCGATCACGTCGTCGATGGTCGCGCCGAGCACCGGGTAGTGGGTGTGGCCGTGCGCGGCGATCAGCTCGTCCAGGTCGGCCACGGTGGCGGTGCCGCTGACGGCGACCACCTCCACGCGCGGCACCATGACCTCCTCCGCGGTGTGGTCGGAGAACGCGAGCGCCCGCTCCAGCACGTCGGCCTGGCTGCCCGGAAGGTGCCCGTACGCCTCGGACTCGCCGATGATGTGGCCGAGCTCCTCCAGGGTGGCGCCGTGGTGCAGCTCTTCGACGGGCTCGATGCCGACGGCGCGCACCAGCTTGTTGGCCGCCGCGTCGAACAGCTTGATGATCGGGCCCGCGACCGTGAGGTAGACCAGGGTGGAGGCGGCCAGGGCGCGGGCCAGCGGCTCGGGCCGGGCCAGCGCGAGGTTCTTGGGCGCGAGCTCGCCCAGCACCATCTGGATGACGGCGGCCAGCGCGAACCCGATCGCCAGGGCCACCGCCCCGACCAGGCCCGCGGGCAGGCCGAGCGCGGTCAGCGCCGGAGCGATCAGCTCCGCCAGGGCCGGGCGGGCGATGAAGCCGACGATCAGGGCGGTGACGGTGATGCCGAGCTGCGCGCCCGACAACATGAACGACAACCGCTCCATCACCGCGACCGCCTTGGCGGCCTTCTTGTCGCCCGCGGCGGCCTGCTGGGACAGGGTCAGCCGGTCGGCGCTGACGTAGGCGAACTCCTGGGCCACGAAGTAGCCGGTGGCCGCCGTCAGCACGAAGACGGCCAGCAGGCCGAGGGCCGCGTTCATCGCGCCCACCCGTCACGAGCCCGCCCGAGGGACGGCCCGCCTGAGTCCGTGGAGAGCGACACCACCACCAAGCCTTTCCCCGTCGGCGCACCTGCTTAGGACCGTATCGGATCCGGACATGCCGGCAGCCGCGGGGACACCTCGCGTCCGGCCCGCTCCGGGATCAACACTCCGATACGTTGGGGCATATGGCGATCGCCCCCGCAGAAGCCTCCCTAACGGCTCAGAAGACGCCTTCCAGGCTCGCGTGGCTGGACGCGCTGCGCGGCATCGGCGCGCTCGCCGTCGTGGGCGAGCACCTGACGACCTGGGCCATGCCCTGGTTACGGCCCGTCTCCTTCAACCTGGGCGTGGCCGGCGTGCTGGTGTTCTTCCTGGTCAGCGGATATATCATCCCGACCTCGCTGGAACGGCACGGCGATGTGCGGGCCTTCTGGGTCGGCCGCCTGTTCCGCCTCTACCCGCTCTACCTGGCGGTCATCGGCCTGGCCCTGGCCTTGTCGTGGTGGATCCCCATCCGCGCGGAGGTGCCCAGGGACGCCGCCTCGGTGGCCGCCCACGTGACGATGCTGATGGACGTGGTCGGCGTGGGCGGCGTGCTGAACACCATGTGGACGCTGTCGTACGAGATGGTCTTCTATCTGCTGGTCGCCGCGCTGTTCGTGACCGGCGTGCGCGATCGCCGCGGCCTGCTGCCGGCCGGGTTCGGGTTGCTCGCCCTGGTCGCGGGGGTCACCCTGTCCGGGACGACGTTGTCGGGCGGGTGGCTGGCCTGGTCGTCGCTGGTGGTGTTCGCGGCCGGCCTGGCGTGCGTCGTCTCCGGACGCGCCCGGACGGCCGGCGCCTGCGTGCTGGGCGTCATGGCGCTGGCCCTGGTGCTGCTGGGCAGCGGTGTGCCGTGGTTCGGGGCGGCGATCCTCGCGGTCATGTTCACCGGCACGGCGCTGCACCGGTGGGAGCGCGGCGCGGGGCCGCTGTGGCCGGTGGCGGCGGCGGCCCTGTTCGTGATCGCGACGCCGTTGTGGGCGATCAACGCCGGATGGTGGTGGGTGCGGCCGGAGGTGTGGGGGCTGACCATCGTGCTGGCGGGCGCGACCTTCGCGAGCGCCATGGCCTGGCGCGGGCGCCGCGTGCCCGCCCTCCTGACCTGGCTGGGCGCGATCAGCTACTCCCTCTACCTGGTGCATCTGCCGATCCTGCTCATCGTCATGCGCGTGGTGGGGGAGATGCGCTGGGCGCCGCTGCCCGCGCAGCTCGGCATCGGCGTGGCCGTGCTCGGGCTGCTCCTGCCGGCGAGCTGGCTGACCTACCGGTTCATCGAGCTGCCCATGCAGCGCCTCGGCCGGCGCTGCGCCGCACGCCTCGGACCCGCTCGACCGGCTCCTCAAACCGACAGCGCGGGCTAGCGTCCAGGGCCACCGGAAAGAGCGTCCAGCCGCCGGTGCGCCGTCGGCCGGGCGGGCGGGCGAGGTCACCTGACCGGTTGCGGACACATTCGGTTCTGTCCCGAAGCAGTGGGCCGGCGGGCGTTCTCCCGCGCGCCCGGAGAAGCCGCGGTTCCCGCGTGCGGCAAGGATCGGGCGGATAAGGTTTCGGCGGGACACGGCGATGATCGGGTACAGGCTGATCCGGCACGGGATGATCCGGCACAGGATGGGTGGGACGTGAAGCGCGACCGACAGGCTCGTCTGCTGCTGGGCGCCGCCACCGGCCTGGCCGCGATCGCTCCCGTCTACTACCTGACCGAGGCCGCCGCCAGAGCGTTGCGCGCGGGCCACGCCACGTTCGGCCCGGCGCCCGCGGGCCTGGGCTACCTGGCGGCGGTGGCGGTCATCGTCACCCTCCTCACCGCCTGGCCCCCCGCGGCGCTCGGCTGCGGGCTGCCCCTGGCCGCGGCCGGCCTGCTGTTCTCCCTCGACCTGGACGCCGCCATCGGCGCGGCGGCCAGGCTGCCCTGGGCGGGCGCGGGCGGGCTGCCGTGGTCGGCGCCGGACGGCCTGCCGTGGGCCGAGCTGGCCGAGCCGCCGGGCACCATGGCGGGCATGACCGGCCTGTACGCGCTGATCGGGGGGCTGCTGGTGCTCTCGGCGCTGCTGCCCGGCCGGTTGCGATCTATATTGAGCGGGTGAGCGGACGGGACCCCGACAGGCGCAGGGCGCTGCTCGACGCCGCCGACCGCGTCATCCTCAGCGAGGGCCCCGAGGTGTCGATGGCCGCCATCGCCGCCGAGGCGGGCATCACCAAGCCCATCCTCTACCGTCACTTCGGCGACAAGAGCGGCCTCTACCAGGCGCTGGCCGACCGGCACGTGCGCACGGTGATCTCCTCGCTGCGGCCGCGGCTCGCCGAGTCCGGGACGGGCCTGCGGGACAGGGCCAGGGCGGCCATCGGCGTCTACCTCGACCTCGTCTCGGTCAACCTCAACCTCTACCGCTTCCTGTTCCACCGGGCCAGCGCCGAGGACACGAGGATCCGCTCCCACATGACCTCGCTGGTGCGCAACCTCGGCGAGGAGCTCGGCGGGATACTGGCGGCCGAGCGGGTGGTGCACGACCCGGTGCGGGCGCAGGTGCTCGGGCACGCGTTCGTCGGCATGGTCCAGACGACCGGCGACTGGTGGCTGGAGCATCCGGAGGTGGATCGCGAGCAGGTCGTGGAGGGCCTGGTCGACGTGATCGCCGCCGCCCTCACTCCCCGAACCGCGAGAGCCTCCCACGCCGCCGGGCGTGGCTGAGCGCCCAGGCGAACAGGCCCACCGCCGCCACCAGATAGACCACGTTGAGCACGCTCGCCAGGACCAGCCGGTCCCACGGCACCGCGCCGCCCGCCAGGACCGTGCGCATGCCCTCGAAGACGTGGGAGGCCGGCAGCAGCCACGCGACCGACTGGACCGGCGCGGGCAGCACCGAGATCGGATAGAAGATCCCGGCCAGCGGCTGTACCACGAACACCAGCGACCAGGCGATCACCTGGGCCTTCTCGCCGAAGCGGAGCACCGCCGCGATCGCGACCAGGCCGAGCGACCAGCCGAGCATGAGCAGCACCCCCATGAACGGCACCAGGCCCACGCCGATGCTCGTCACGCCGAACCCGTACAGGCCGAAGGCGAGCCCGGACACCACCGCCACGGCGAAGGCCACCTTGCCCAGCGAGAACAGCACCAGACCGCTCAGGTATTCGACGCTGGACAGCGGGCTGACCTGCACGTTGAGCAGGTTGCGCGACCAGATGTCCTCCAGGAAGGCGATCGAGATCTCGTTGCTCGCCTTCTGCAGCACCTGCCAGAGCAGCACCGCGCCGAGCAGGAACGACACCGCGAACGGCACCCGCTGTGTCTGCAGGAACGCCGTGACGAACCCCCACAGCACCAGCTCCACGGTCGGCCAGAACAGGATCTCGAACACCCGGACGGGGCTGCGCCGCAGCGCCGCGAAGTCGCGCCGGACCACGCCCAGGACCCGGGCGCGCCGCGCGGCCAGGCTGAGCGGGGGCAGGGTCGTCGCCGCCGTCGTCGTCATCCGCGGGCCACCCTCAGGAACACCCCTTCCAGGTCTTCGGCCCCGTAGCGGCCGGCCAGCTCGGTGGCGGTGCCGGTGGCCACGATGAGGCCGTCCGACAGGAAGTGGATGCGGTCGCACATGCGCTCGACCTCGCGCATGTTGTGGGAGGTGATCAGCATGGAGCCGCCGTTCTCGGCGGCCACGCGGGACAGCAGGCCGCGGATCCGGTCGCCGGCGTCAGGGTCGAGGTTGGCCGTGGGCTCGTCGAGCACCAGCAGCCGGGGCGCGTTCAGCAGGGCCTTGGCCAGCTGCACGCGGGTGCGCTGGCCCGAGGACAGGGCCATGACCTGCCGTTTCCGCAGCGGGCCCAGCTCGAACAGCTCGATCATCTCGGCCACCCGCTCGCGGGGGCGGCGCAGGGCGTACAGGCGGGCGAAGGCGTCGAGGACCTCGTGCACGCGCAGCACGCCGGGCAGGTCGACGTAGCTGGCGGCGAAGTTGACCTGGCTGAGCACCTCGATGCGGTGCTGGGCCAGCTCCATCCCGAACATCCGGATGCTGCCCGCGTCGGGGGTGATCAGGCCGAGCAGCATGTGCAGGGTGGTCGACTTGCCCGCGCCGTTGGGGCCGAGCAGGCCCACGACCTCGTTCGCGCCGACGGTCAGGCTCAGGTCGCGTACGGCGGTGACCGATCCGAACCGCTTCAGCAGATGGGACGCCTCAAGAATGGTCACCGACCAAGCGTGCGTTCAACCGAATCGTTCAGGCAACGGGTTTTCCCCGCAGCAGCCCGAGAAGGTCCCACTCGGTCTCGCACACCCGCCGCCCGATCGCGGCCAGCTCCACCGAGCGCGCGCCCCCGCGCAGGTGCCGCATGGTCTGCATGACGCAGATGATGCCCCACTTGAGCACCCCGAACGTCTCCCACCACCGCAGCGCGTCCCGGTCGACGTGCTGCCCGCCGGCCCGCTCGTAGGCCGCCACCAGGTCGTCGTAGCCGCCGAACCCGCCCACCGGCAGCGGCGAGCCGAACCGCCACGCCTTCACGCACAACCACCCCAGGTCCTCCAGGGGGTCGCCGGCGTGGGCCAGCTCCCAGTCGAGCACCGCCCTGATGCCCTCGGGGCCGACGATCAGGTTGCCGTTGCGGAAGTCGCCGTGCACGACCGTGCGCCGGGCGCTGTCCGGGCGGCCGGTGGCCAGCCGGCGCAGCGCCAGCTCGAACACCGGATGCGGCTCGCCCAGCACGTCGAGCACCTCCCGCCAGCGCAGCAGCGGGTCCTGCGCCGGCTCCTCGGCGAGGCAGGAGAGCGGCATCCGGTGCACGGCGGCCAGCGCCTGCCCGCACTGCGCGGCCAGCCGGGGCCTGGCCGCGGCGTAGGCGTCGTCGCGCAGGATCCGGCGCGGGATCGTCTCGCCGGGGACGCGGGTCATGAGGATGTACGACGCGCCGGAGGAGACGACGTGGGGCACCGGCACCCCGGCGTCGAGCGCGGCCCGCATCAGCGTCGCCTCGGCCGCCAGCCCCGCTCCGGCCTCCAGGGCGGCGGCGCCGGGGGAGTCGAGCCGCAGGATCAGCTCGTGCGCTCCGCCGCCGGGGACGACGACGTCCAGGGCCCACGTCTCGCGCGAGGCCCCGCCGGGCAGCCGGACGCTGTGCGGGATCGCCGCCTCCGGCCCGAACACCTCGGCCACGATCGCCTGGAGGTCGTTCATCGCAGGCCGAACTCCCAGTTGCCGCCCGCCGCGTACTCGCCGAGGATCCGCCGCCCGACCGAGTCGATGTGCACCTCGTCCGGCCCGTCGTAGATCCGCCCGGCCCTGGCGTGCCGGTACATGCGGTCCAGGGGCGTGTCCGGCGTCAGCCCGGCGGCGCCGTACACCTGGATGGCCCGGTCGATCACGTTGTGCAGCATGCGCGCGCCCACCACCTTGATCGCCCCGATCTCCACCCGGGCCTGCGACCCGGCGTCGATCGCCTCGGCGGCGTTGAGCGTGAGCAGCCGCGCGGCCTGGATCTCGGCGTAGGAGTCGAACACGTGCTGCCGCATGAGCTGCTTGCCCGCCAGCGGCTGGCCGAACGCGGTGCGCTCACGCAACCGGCGGCACATCAGGTCGAACGCCCGCTGCGCCTGCCCCAGCCAGCGCATGCAGTGGAAGATCCGCCCCGGCCCGAGCCGCCGCTGCGCGATGACGAACCCCTGCCCGCGCGGGCCCAGCAGGTTGGAGGAGGGCACGCGGACGTCCTCGTAACGCACCTCGCAGTGCGCTCCGTCGAGCCCCAGCACGGGCGTCTCCCGGACGATCGTGTAGCCGGGCGTGTCGGTCGGCACGAGGATCATGGAGAAGGCCAGGTGCGGCGGCGCGTCCTGCTCGGTCCGGCACATCACCGTCGTGTACGCCGCCCGCGACGCCCCGGTCGTGAACCACTTGTGCCCGTTGATCACCCATTCGTCCCCGTCGAGCACGGCGGCCGTCGCGAGCTGGGTGGGATCGCTGCTGGAGACCGACGGCTCGGTCATCGCGAAGCTCGGCCAGATGTCGCCGCGCACCAGCGGCTCCAGGTAGCGCCCGCGCTGCTCGGCGGAGGCGTGCTCGTGCAGCATCAGCGAGTCCTGCAGGGTGAACGTGCCCAGCGCGAGCTGCCCGAACTCGCTGCGCCCCTGCACCTCGTTGACATAGACGTAGTCGAGGAACGGCAGCCCGGCCCCGCCCAGCTCCCGTGGATGGCCGAGCGCCCACAGGCCCTCCTTCTTGGCCTCCGCGCGCAGCTCGTCGAGCGTCGCGGCGGCGGCCGGCCCGCCCTCGTGCAGCACCGGCTCGGCCGGTTCCACCCGCTCGGTCATGAAGGCGTGGACGGCGTCGCGGATCGGCCGGACGCGGTCGGGCACGGCGAAGCTCATGGAAGGATCTCATCCCGAACCCGTTGCCGAGTCAACAACTTCAGGGCAGCCAGCTCACCCGGCCGCGCAGGAAGGCGTACCCGACGAAGGCGACGGCGTCGATGAGCGTGTGCGCCACCACCAGCGGCATGGCCCGTCCCCACCGCTGGTACAACCGCCCGAACACCAGCCCCATCACCACGTTCCCGACGAAGCCCCCGAACCCCTGATACAGGTGGTACGACCCGCGCAGCAACGACGACACCACCAGTGCCCGCCACGGCCCCCACCCGGCCTGGTCCAGCCGGTGCAGCAGGTATCCGGCGACGAGCACCTCCTCCAGCACGCCGTTCTGCGCCGCCGCGAGCAGCAGCACCGGCACCTGCCACCACACCTGGGGCAGCTGGCCCGGCACGACGGTCAGGTTCACCCCCGCCGCCTGCACCGCCAGGTAGAACGCCAGCCCGGTCCCGCCGATGGCGGCCGCGAGCGCCATCCCGCGCACCGTGTCCCGCCCCGGCTGCCGGAAGTCGGCGCCGATCGTCCGCAACGACTCCCCGGAGCGCACCATCAGGTACGCCACCAGCCCCACCGGCGCCACCGCGATCGCGATCTGGACGAGCTGCAACGTCAGGTCCAGCCAGGGCCGCCCGGGCGCCATCGACCCGACGAGCACCGCCTGCTGGTCGCGCAGCTCCTGGGGCGCCGTGAGCGCGCCGATCAGCCGCACGAACGCCACCAGGCCGCTGGCGCCGAGCGAGACCGACAACACGGCGAGGACCTCGGCCCTGATGAGCTTCGGCCCGAGCACCGGAACGGGCACGGGAGGAGACTGCGTGGTCATGGCGGCAGAGTAACCCCCACATGATCGGACCCGGATAAAGGCCCCGCCTTGGGAACGGGCCCCTCCGTCTGCTAGGCAGGTGGGGTGACGCGAACCGACCCGCACGACGTGCCCACGGCCGCGCAGCTCGTGGCCGCCGTCCGCGACTTCCTCCAGAGCGATGTGCTGCCCGCCGTCGAGGACCGGGTGCGCTTCCACACCCGTGTCGCGATCAACGTGCTGGGCATGGTGGAGCGCGAGATCCTCCTCGGTCCCGCCCAGGCGGAGGAGCACGCCGCGCGGCTGGCCGGGCTCGGGGTGGCGAGCGACGCGGAGCTGGCCGCCGCCATCCGCGCGGGCCGCGTCGAGGACGGCGACGCGCTCGTCACCGCCCTGGAGGCCGCCGTGCGGGCGAAGCTGGAGGTGGCCAATCCCGGGCACCTCACGGCGGACTGACCGGTCGCGACCGGCGTGCCGAGCCGGGCGCCGATCCTTGTTTGACGACCATCGAACATCTGTGCTTGGGTTGGACCACCCAAGTACTGAGGAGATGGCGTGATGAAGGTTGTGCGCTTCCATGAGCTCGGCGGCCCCGAGGTCATGCGACTGGAAGATCTGGAGATCGGTGAGCCGGGGCCGGGCGAGGTGCGCATCCGGGTGGAGGCGATCGGCGTCAACCGGGCCGAGGCGCTGTTCCGGAGTGGTGACTACATCGAGCAGGTGCGGCGGTTCCCGGCCGGGCTCGGCACCGAGGCGGCCGGAGTGGTCGAGGCGGTCGGGCCGGAGGTCGCCGGGTTCGCGCCGGGGCAGGCGGTCAGCAGCGTGCCGGCGTTCTCGCAGAACGATTACGGCGTCTACGCCGAGCAGGCGATCGTGCCCGCGGCCGCGCTGCTGCACCGGCCCGACGGGCTGGACGCCGTGTCCGGCGCCGCGGTCTGGATGCCCTACCTCACCGCCTACGGCGCGCTGGTCGAGGTGGGCGGCATGCGCGCGGGCGACGTCGTCGCGCTGACCGCCGCCTCCAGCAGCGTCGGCCTGGCCGCGATCCAGACGGCGAACCGGGCGGGGGCCACGCCGATCGCCGTCACCCGCACCGGCGCCAAGAAGGAGCGGCTGCTCAAGGAGGGCGCCGCCGAGGTGATCGTCGCCGAGGAGGAGGACGTGCCGGCCAGGCTGCTGGCCCTGACCGGCGGCAAGGGCGTCGAGCACGTCTTCGACGCCGTCGCCGGGCCCGGCGTGACCGGCCTCGCGCGGGCGGTGGCCCCCGGGGGCACGCTCTTCCTGTACGGGGCGCTGAGCGGGCAGCCGACGCCGTACCCGGGTTTCGACCTGGGCATGCCCGCCCTCAACCTGCGCACCTACACGGTGCTGGAGACCACGAAGGACCCCGAGCGGCTGCGCCGGGCCGCCGCGTACGTCGTCTCGGGCCTGCGCAGCGGAGCCTTCCGGCCGGTGGTGGACCGCCTCTTCCCGCTGGAGGAGATCGTGCGGGCGCACCGGCACATGGAGTCCGGCGACCAGTTCGGCAAGATCGTGGTCACGACGGGGCGGTGAGCGCGCGAAGGCCCGCCTCCGTCAAGCGTGGAGGCGGGCCCACCGGCCGGATCAGTGCGAGTCGGTCAGGTCCAGCTCCTTGACGCCGGGCTCGCCCGCGTCGGCGAAGTAGTCGCCGCGGGCCGTCCCGTCCTCGCCGTCGGCCACCTTGGCCGCCCGGAACGCCAGCGTGCCGAGGGCCGCCACCACCAGGTTGACGGCCAGCGCCAGGAACCCGGCGTAGATCGTCATCTTGGTGTCGAAGCCCAGGTTCGACAGCGGGAACGCCGAGCCGCCGAAGTGCAGCTTGCCGTTGGCCGGGTTGGGGATCAGGTAGAGCATCCACACGCCGGCCGCCAGCCCGGCCGCCCACCCGGCGATCAGGCCGCTCTTGTGGAACCAGCGGGTGTAGAGCCCCAGCGCCACCGACGGCAGCGTCTGCAGGATGATCACGCCGCCGATGAGCTGCAGGTCGATGGAGAACTGCGGGTCGAGCAGCAGGATGCAGAGCACCGCGCCCACCTTGACCACCAGCGACACCACCTTGGAGACGCCGGCCTCCTGGGCGTCGGTGGCGTTCTTGTTGATGTACTCGCGGTAGATGTTGCGGGTGAACAGGTTCGCCGCCGCGATCGACATGATCGCCGCCGGGACGAGCGCGCCGATGCCGATGGCGGCGTAGGCGACGCCGGTGAACCAGTCGGGGAACATCTGGTCGAACAACATCGGCACGATCGTGTTGGTGTCGGCCTTGCCGTTGGGGCCCACGACGGGCTTGGTGCCGGCCGCGATCGCCATGAAGCCGAGCAGCGCGATGAGGCCGAGCACGAAGCTGTAGGCCGGCAGGGCCGACATGTTCCGCTTGATCACGTTGCGGCTCTTCGAGGCCAGCACGCCGGTGAGGCTGTGCGGGTAGAGGAACAGCGCCAGCGCCGAGCCGAACGCCAGCGTGATGTACTGGAGCTGGTTGTTGGCGTTCAGGAGCGGGCCGTCGCCCGGCGCCGGGGTGGCGTCGAACTTGGCCTTGGCCGCGTCGAAGATCGAGTCCCAGCCGCCCAGCTTGGCCGGGATGTAGATGACGGCCGCCAGGATCACGATGTAGATCAGCGCGTCCTTCACGAACGCGATCAGCGCCGGCGCGCGCAGTCCCGACTGGTAGGTGTAGGCCGCCAGGATCGCGAACGCGATGATGATCGGCAGGTGCCCGGTGATGCCCATCGACTTCAGCACCGCCTCGATGCCGACGAGCTGCAGCGCGATGTACGGCATCGTGGCCAGCAGCCCGGTGATCGCGATGAGCAGCGCCAGCGTCGGCGACCCGAACCGCACCCGGACGAAGTCGGCCGGCGTGACGAACCCGTGCACGTGCGACACCGACCACATCCGCGCCAGCACCAGGAACACCAGCGGATAGACCACCACGGTGTACGGCAGCGCGTAGAACCCCAGCGCCCCCGAGCTGAACACCAGGGCCGGCACCGCCACGAAGGTGTAGGCGGTGTAGAGGTCACCGCCGACCAGGAACCAGGTGATCCACGAGCCGAAGCTGCGCCCGCCCAGGCCCCACTCGTTGAGGCTGGCCAGGTCGGTGGGCCGCCGCCAGCGCGCGGCCACGAAGCCCATGCCGCTCACCAGGGCGAACAGCACGATGAAGACGATCAGCTCCGTCGTGTGCCCGCTCATTTGGTCATCCTGTAGACGATCGTCGTGCAGGTGACGCCGACCACGATGAAGGCGAGCTGCAGCCAGTAGAAGAGCGGGAAGCCCAGCAGGCGGGGCTCGTCCGCGTTGAACAGGAATGTCAGCAGCGGCAGCACGATAGGCGGGACCAGCAGCCAGTTCCAGGGGCTGCGGTCGGTGCGCGGCTGCCCGGGTTCCCCGGTAGTCATCGACCCTCCGATAAATTGATCAGCAGCCGTTGTCGATCGGCTCCCGACAGTTAGTCAACTTGAAGGGAGAGTAAATTACCGGGGTATTAAACCCAATGACGGGCACATTACGGTTTGGCCTATATATCGAAATGACCTTCCGGGCACGCGACGGCAGCACTCTAACCCCTGTGACCAGGGCAGGTGCTCAGCCGATCGGCGAAGGGTCGGTTACTCGCGCCGAACGGTCAGCTCGTCGGCGATGTCCCGCGTCCCGTATCCCTCGGGTGCCGGCGCCTCGGTGATCGGATCGGGCCGGTCGTCGAATTCCAGCCGCAGCGCCCGCGCCATCGTGGCGTGCATCTCGTACATGCACGTGACGTACGTCAGCTCCAGGATCTGCTCGTCCGGCAGGTGCGCGCGCAGCACGGCGAACACCTCGTCGTGCACCCGCCCGCCCTCCAGCACCAGCGCGTCGGTGTAGGCCAGCACCGCCCGCTCCAGCTCCCCGAACAGCTCGCTGACCGGCCAGTGCGCCACCGCCCGCACCTTCTCCTCGGGCACCCCGAGCGCCCGGAGCTGCTTGCAGTGCTGGGAGTAGACGAAGCGGCTCTGCCGCGTCCATCCCGCCCTGGTCTGGCTCAGCTCGCGCAGCACCGGGTCCAGCGCCGACTCCCGGTAGAGCTGGAAGCCCTTGACGCAGTGCCGGAAGATCTTCGGGTCGAGCGCGAAGACCGTCCACCAGTCGCCGGGCGACCCGGTGGCGGTGCCCTCCCGGCCGGGGGAGAACAGGCGGTCGTAGAAGAACTGGACGACGGGGTCGGTCATCTCCTCGCGCGGCACCTGCCGCAGGCGGGGCATCAGACGGTCCGGTCGGCGGCGGTCTTCGGCTCGTGCCGCACGTCGCCGGGCCGCCCCACCTCGCGCGTCCAGGCGGCGAACTCCACCAGCACCCCGTCGGGGTCCTTGAAGTAGATGGACCGGACGAACACGCCGTCGTGCATCTCGGACGCCACGCCGAACTCGCTGTCGTCATGGTTGAGCAGCACGCCCACGTCGATGCCCTTGGCCAGGAGCCGGTCGCGGTACTCCTCGATCTTCTCCGGCGGCACGTCGAAGGCGATGTGGTTCATCGAGCCGACGGCCGACAACAACTCGCCGCGGTCGGGCAGGTTCTTCGGCGCCGACACCCCGGGCACGCCGTCCGGCGCGTCGGGGAACCAGAAGAAGGCCAGTGCGTTCCCGCCGCCGCAGTCGAAGAAGAAGTGCTGCCCCCAGCCCAGCGGCAGGTCGATGGTCTTGATCAGGGGCATGCCCAGCACGCCCGAGTAGAAGTCGACGGTCTGCTTCATGTCCGAGCAGACCAGCGCGAGATGGTTGACGCCGCGGAGCTCGAATTCGCTGTTCATGGTAACTCCCTACTTATCACAGCGTTCTGCGGAAAAACATGACATGAGATGTCCTCTATGGCGGGCACGATCGCAGCATGATCGTTGTGGTGGCGGGGGCGACCCGCGGAACGGGACGAGGACTGGCGGTCGCGCTGGGCGCGGCGGGCGCGACGGTGTACTGCGCCGGCAGGAGCACGCGGGAGGCACGCTCGGAGATCGACCGGCCGGAGACCATCGAGGAGACGGCCGAGCTGGTGACCGCGGCCGGCGGGACGGGCATCGCGGTCAGGACCGACTTCCTGGTCCCCGATCAGGTGCGGGCGCTGGCCGAGCGCGTGGATCGGGAGCGGGGGCGGCTCGACGTGCTGGTCAACGACGTCTGGGGCAGCGAGCACCTGTGGGAGTGGGACACCCCGGTCTGGAAGCACGACATGGACAAGGGGCTGCGCCTGCTCAGGCTGGGCATCGAGACCCACATCGTCAGCAGCCGGCACCTGCTGCCGCTGCTCATCCGGAACGAGGGCGGCCTGGTGGTCGAGGTCACCGACGGCACCTGGTCCTACAACGAGACGCGCTACCGGGAGAACGTCTACTACGACCTGGCCAAGATGTCGGTGAACCGGCTGGGGTTCGCCTGGTCCAACGAGCTGCGTCCCTACGGCGGGACGGGGGTGGCCGTCACGCCCGGCTTCCTGCGCTCGGAGGCGATGCTCGACGGTTTCGGCGTCACCGAGGACAACTGGCGTGAGGCGAAGGTGGACAGCGCCTGGATGGTCTCCGAGACGCCCGCCTACGTCGGCCGCGGCGTCGCCGCCCTCGCCCAGGACCCGGACAAGCAGCGCTGGTCCGGCAAGTCGGTCACCAGCGGCGAGCTGGCCGAGGCGTACGGGGTGACGGACGTGGACGGCAGCCGCCCGCAGGTGTGGCGCTACCTCACCGAGGTCAAGGAGGCCGGCCGCGACACCGGCTGGGAGCACTACCGGTAGAGGCCGGACATGCGGGCGGCGGCCTCGGCGACCATCGCCCGCAACTCCGGCGGATCCAGCACCTCCGCCTCCGGCCCGAACCGCAACACCTGCGAGTACGCCACGTGCACCGACTCCACCGCCAGCCTCATGGTCCCGTCGGGCTGGAGCGAGGCCAGCGCGTCGCCGACCGCGGCCGGGTCGGCGACGTGCCGCACCATCCGCACGCCACGCTCGCTGAGCCGCAGCGTGATCACCTCCCGCAGCAGCGACCGGGTGAACCGGGCCGACTGCTCGGCCCAGAACGCGGCCAGGTCGAAGCCCGGGTCCCGGTCGAAAGACTCCTTCAGCACCGAGACCTCGCCGAACCGGTGCACCCGGAAGATCAGGAACCGGTCCTTGAGCCGCGCCGCCAGGTACCAGGCGCCCGCCTTCAGCACCAGCCCGTACGGCTCCAGCGTGCGCGGGCCGCCCTTGTAGACGGTCGCGACGCGGCGGTCGCTCCACACGGCCCTGGCCAGCGGCGCCAGCGCGCCCGGCGGCGGATCGTCGCCGGCGAACCAGCCGGGCGCGTCCAGGTGGAACCGCTGCGCCGCCAGGGAGGGCGCGTCGCGCAGCGCGGGAGAGAGCGCCGCGGCGGCCTTCAGCCGGGCCGTGGCCGCCACGTCCTGCAACCCCATCTCGCGCAGCGCCGCCGGCACCCCGGACAGGAACAGCGCCTCCGCCTCGGCCCGGTCCAGCCCGGTCAGCCGGGTACGGTAACCGTCGAGCAGCCGGTAGCCCCCGCCCCGCCCCCGGTCCGCGTAGACGGGCACGCCCGCCTCCGACAGCGCCAGCACGTCGCGGTGCACCGTGCGCTCGGAGACCTCCAGCTCCTTGGCCAGCTCCGCCGCCGTCATCCCGCCCCGGCCCTGCAGCAGCAGGACCAGCGACATCAGTCTTGAGGCGCGCACAGCGGCAGCACCACGGCGGAGGGACGATCGGGGGAGTGGAAGACCTCGACGTCGGCGGGCACCATCGAGCCGCCCGCGCCCAGCGGGTCGCCGGTGCCGTGGTTGCGGGCGATCGTCGGGTACGCCCCGGCCGCCACGTGCACCCTGATCCGGTGGCCGCGCCCGAACCGGTGCCCGATCGGCCACAGGTCCACCTCCACCCGCCGCACCCCTTCCTCGCCGCCGGCCGTACCTCCGGTGGGGCCGCCTGTGGGGCCACCGGCCGTGCCGCTTGTGGAGCCGCCTTCGGGGCCGAGCCGGCGCACGCCCTCGCACACGTTGAACGAGCGCCCGTCCGGCCGCACGTCGCAGACCCGCACGACCACGTCCACGGAGGGGGTGCTGGAGCGCACGAACAGCTCCGCGCGCACCGGGCCGATCATCTCCACGTCCGACCCTAGCGCGGCCGAGCTGTAGACCAGCACGTCGCGCCGCCGCTCCAGCCGCCGCTGGTCACGCGGCCTGGAGTCGCCGAGCAGCAGCGGCCCGCCGATCACCGGGGTCGGGTGCGCGGGGTGATAGCGGAAACGGTCCGAGCCCGCCGCGCCGGGGGCCTCGATCCCGAGCCCGAGCCCCTCCCGCAGGTGCCAGCGCTGCTCCCGCATCCCCGGCACCGGCCAGTCCGGATAGTCGCGCCACTCCCCGGCCCCCGTCACGTGGATCCGCACCGGATCGGCCCGCAGGCGGGAGCGGTCGCCGAGCAGGTGCGCCCGGAACCAGGCGCTCGCCTCGGCCATCGTGGGGCGGCCGTGCCGCGCGTCGATGTGGTACCAGGGGCCGATCGTCAGGTACGGCCGCCGGCCCGCCGCCCGCAGCGCCGCGTAGTCCTTGAGCTGCCACGGCAGGAACACGTCGTACCAGCCGCCCAGCATGGTGACCGCCGCCGCCACGTCGCCGACCTGGGGGGAGAAGTCACGCCTGTCCCAGTAGGGGACGGCGGGGTCGGCGTGGTGCGCGAGCAGGTCCTGGAAGAACCGCAGCGGGCGCCCCGCCGAGGCCAGGTCGAGCTCGGCGACCGGGCGGCCCGACAGGACCGCCCGGCGGGTGAGGCGGGGCGCGGTCAGCACCGAGGCGCCGCCGAAACGGCGGGACATGCCGTCGGTCAGCGTGGTCCAGCTCAGCGCCGACTCCAGCGCGAACGCGCCGCCCACGTAGGCCGCGTCCCTGAACTGGGACGCGGTGATCTGCGTGGCCATCGCCTTCAGCTCGGGCCCCGCGTAGGACGCGATCGCCCACTGCGTGTACCCCAGGTAGGAGGGGCCGAACGTGGCGAACGAGCCGCCGTACCAGGGCTGCTCGCGCAGCCAGGCGACGGTGGCCAGCCCGTCGTCGTGCTCGTCGCCGAGGGGGTCGAGCAGGCCGCCGGAGCCGAAACCGCCCCGGCAGCTCTGGATCACGACGTGGAAGCCCTGCCGGGCGAAGCCGCGGCCGTAGACCCAGCCGAACAGGCCGCGCCGGCCGTAGGGGGAGCGCATCAGGATGACGGGGGCCCGCTCGTTCCCGGCCGGAGCGTAGTGGTCGGCCAGCAGCGTCACGCCGTCGGGCATCGGCACGGGAAGATCCCGCTGGAGCCGCACGCGTCTCATATACCAACCAGTAACAGATGCCGCCCGGTGTGCGGTAGACCGGTGGCATCCATAGGGCTATCGGGCGAGCTGGATTGCTATGTCGCTGACCTGGTGCCGCTCCGGGAACGTTCCCATGACGACGGCGTTACCGGTCAGGCCGTTGACCGCGTAGAACCGGTAGGCGCCGTCGACCTTGAGCGTGGCGTACGCGGTGTTCGACACCGTCACGCCCTTGCGGAGCTGGCTGTAGACGTCGAAGCCGGCGTCGGTGTCGGCGTCCACGCCCAGCTTGCCGGTGGGGGCCAGGCTGCCGGCGTTGGCGGGCGACTGCAGGGAGACCTGGTCGGCCGTGGTGTCCAGGTCGAACAGCGTGGTGCCGGTGGCGGCGTCGAGGTCGTTGTTGGTGTAGCCGGCGCCGGTCACGCCGAGCGCGGTCACTCCGGCGGTGGCGGGGGGCACCGGCGGGTTGGTGAGCGTGCCGTCGGTGGCGGTCGTGCCCGCGGCGGGCGTGCCGCCCGGGTCGTCCAGGTTGTGCCGCAGGTTCTGGCCGGCGTCGCTGATCACGCGCAGCCGGTTGGCCGCGGGGTTGAAGTCGACGCCGAACGTCTTGCCGTTCAGCGCGACGGTGAGCTGCGACACCTTGGTGGCCTTGGCGCCGTTGTCGAGCGTGTAGACGCCGCCCTTGTCGCCCACCGCGTACAGTTTGCCGTTCTGCACCCGGTAGTCGATGCCGACGACCTTCATGTCGCCCTTCAGCCCGCTGATCCGGCCGGTCCTGCTGACGTACCTGGGGTCGCCGGCGTCGAAGACGACCAGGTCGCCCGCGGTCGTCAGGCCCGTCACGCGGGGGCCGTCGTCACGCTGGTGAGCCTGCGCCGGCGAGGCCAGGACCGCGCCGGCGCCGAGTACGGCCACGGCGAGCGCCAGTTGCTTACGCATCGAATCTCCTTGTGTGGGTGGTGCCTTGCCCCCTTCTTCGCTGACCCGCCGCTTTTGGATGGAGCCCGCCCCGCGAGGGCGGGACGGGCTCCGGTGGTGCTACTTCAGTGGTGCTACTTCAGTGGTGCTACTTCAGTGGTGCTACGCGGCCGCCTTGTCGGGGCGCTCCGAGATGCGCACCCCGTTCACGATCGTCGCGCCCTGCCGGGTGGCGAAGCGCAGGTTGAGCTGACCGTCGGTGACCGTCACCGTGTACTGCCTGGACACGGCCGTGTACGTGCCGGCCTCCAGCGCCAGGTCCAGGGCCGGGATGGCCAGTTGCCCCTCGACCAGCACGTCGAAGACCCGCCTGCCGATCTGCGTGCTCTTGACGTCGGCGAAGTCCAGCTCGACGGTGTACGTGCCGGCCGGCACGTTGTCGAAGCGGTACTCCAGCATGCTCTCCCTGGCCGTCCTGAACAGCGTCTGGTCCGGGGTGCCGCTGATGGTCCTGGACGTGCTCTGCGTCTTGTTCTGGGTGGCGATGTAGCCGTAGCCGCCCGCCGCGTACTTCTTGTCGGGCGTCCAGGTGTCACCCGCGGCGTCGGTCAGGCTCTTGGAGCCGCCCACGTCGATGGCCACCTGGTGCTTGGGCACCACGACCGTCACCTTGATCTCGATGGTCGGCTGCCGGCCGCTGGCCGACTTGACGAGCAGCTTGCCCTCGCGGAACGTGCCGGGCGCGACGCCGGCGCTGGAGAGCGTGACCTTCAGCGTCACCGCCTGCCCCTTGGCCAGCTCGCCCGCCGCCGGGGACACGACCGCCCAAGTCTCCCCGGCCGCCGTGTACGGCGTCGGTGAGCCCAGGTTCGTCAGCTCCAGCGTCCGCACCCGGCTCGACTCGGCCGGCAGCACCACGGTCAGCTCGCCCACGGACGCGCTCACCCGCCCGGTGACCAGCGCCGTGTCGATCCGCTGCACCGTGGCCGGCGCGATCGTGACCGGCTGGGTGAAGGTGCCGTAGTGCTCCTTGGACACCACGACCTCGTAGTCGCCGGCCAGCACCTGCCCGTAGAACGAGCCGTCCGCGCCGGTGGTGAACGTGGCCACGTCGCCGATCTTCACCGTCGCCCCGGCCAGCGCCTTGCCGTCGTTGGCGTCGGTGACCGCGCCGGTGACCAGGCCGTGCCTGCTCGCCGTGAACGTCAGGCTCTGACCGGCCGACAGCGCCGCCTCCTCATAGGAGTACAGCAGCGCGTCGGTGCCGCCCGCGTTCTCGACGCCGACGGTGGCGCTGGTGCCCTTCTCGCGCTCGCTCTCGACGTCCTTGTAGCGGTAGCCGATCGAGCCGTCCTCGCCCAGCAGCGCCGAGAAGGAGATCCGCTGGTCCGTCGCGTTGTAGAAGCCGACGTTGCGCCACTCGACGACGAACACCCGGTGCGGCGCCGTGCCCGTCACCGCGGTGTAGACCCCGGCCTGCGCGTCCACCGTCAGGTCGTCCCAGTACGGGTAGAGCGCGTTGTTGGGCGTGGCCGTGGTCGGCAGCCGGCCGTTGCTCGCGGTGGTGATCCGGTCGGCGGCGAAGGTGAGGAAGCCGTTCGTCCCCACCCAGGCCTTGCTCTGGCCGGTGCCGTAGAACGGGACGGGGAACGGCAGCGTCACCTGCACGGCCTCGTCGTCGCCCGTCAGCGCCAGCTTCTCGGTGCCCGCCGCGTACGGCTGGGTGCCGCTCGCGCAGGTGTAGCCGAAGGTGTCGCCGCGCAGCGGCAGCTCGACGTCCTTGACCACGTCGCCGGCCACCGTGACCGCCGCCGTCGCGCCGCTGGAGCAGCGGGACACCGGCGTGATCTTGAGGCTGTACTCGCCGTGCGGCAGCGACAGGCTGTAGCGGCCGGCGGCGTCGGTGACCGCGCTGACCGGCGTGCCGGTCGCCGCGACCGTCGCGCCCGGCTCGGGCGTGCCCGCCGTGGTGACGGTTCCCGACACCACGCCGGTCGGCAACTGCGTCAGGGCCAGGTCCGCGGTGGCGGCCTGCTCGGCCGTGATCGTCGCGGTCGTGGTGGCGGTGCCGTAGCCGTACTTCGCCGCGCTGATCTCGTAGTCGCCCGGCAGCAGGCGCGGGATGGCGTACCCGCCGCCGGCGCCGGTGATCACCGTACGGCTCAGCGGCCCCGACACCGTGATCGTCACGCCGGGCACCGGCGCGCCGCCGGAGGTGACCGTGCCGGCGAGGTCGCCGAGCCCCTCGTGCGGAGCGGCCTGCACGGCGGCGTAGGTGTCGAGCCTGCCCTCGCCCCAGATGTTGTTGTCGCCCGCGGTGCCGCCGCAGGCGGTGTCGGCGACGTCGACGGCCGTCGAGTCGAGCAGCGGCCTGGTCGCGTCGACCTTGCCCTGCAGGCCGGGCGAGCCCGACCAGATCAGCGCCACCGTGGCCGCCACGTGCGGCGAGGCCATCGAGGTGCCGGTGTAGCTGCTGTAGGTGTTGCCGGGCGTCGAGGAGCGCACGTTGACGCCGGGGGCGGCGATGTTCGGCTTGGTCTCGCCGTTCTCGCCCTCACCCTTGCTGGAGCGGGCGTACAGCGCGTTGTTGATGTCGAAGCCGCCCGCGCTGTAGCTGATGGTGTACTGGCCGGGCGAGCCGGAGGTGTCGCAGGCGGGGCCCTCGTTGCCGTTGGAGAAGGCGGGGAAGATCCCGGCCGCGACCCACGCCTCGACCGTCTCCTTGTACCAGGGGTCGAACCCGTCGCCGCCCCAGGAGTTGTTGACGATGTCGGGCGCCAGGTCGGAGCGCGGGTTCTGGCCGTTCAGGTCGGTCGGAGCCAGGACCCACTGCCCGGCCGCCAGCAGGGAGGCGTCGGTGCAGGTGTTGATCTCGCAGCCCTTGGCGGCGATCCACCGGGCGCCCGGGGCGACGCCGATGCCGTTCGCGCCGACCATGGTGCCCATGGTGTGGGTGCCGTGCCCGTTGTTGTCGCACGGGGCCGCGGTCGGGCAGACCTCGGCGGGGTCGAACCAGTTGTAGTCGTGGCTGACCGAGCCGTCCGGGTTCTTGCCCCGGTAGCTCGCGGCCAGCTCGGGGTGGTCGAACTGGGCGCCGGTGTCGATGTTGGCGACCACGATGCCCTCACCGCGGTTGCCCAGCTCGCTCCACACGCGCGGCGCGTTGACCCGGTCGACGTTCCACTCGACCGCGTTGACCTTGTTCTCCGCCGTGCCCGCGACGGGCTTCGGCACCGTGAGGGTGCGGACCGGTTCGAGCCGGTCCACCTCGGGCAGCTTGGCGATCTCGCCCGCCAGCTTCTCGTCCGCCGTGACGCGCACGGCGTTGACGATCCAGTAGGAGGTGTAGTCGGCGTCGCGGGCGTCGAGCAGCTTGCGCAGGCTCTCCTGCGAGGTGACGGCACGCTCGGTCTTGGCCTCGTAGACCAGCTCGGCCTTCGCGTCCTTGGTGATCGCCCGGCGGGCGCCGCTCAAGTCGGCGGCTCCCTTCATCCGGACCCAGAAGGTGGCCTTGTCATCCTGCGCGAGTCGCGCCTGGACGGTGCTTTCGATCTTGTCGGGATCTGGCGCCGCGGAGGCCGCGGCCTGCGGGACGAGGAGGCCGGCGGCGGTGATGATCCCGATCAGGATCGCTCGCCGGCGGGGGGTGTTGAGCACGCGCCTCTCCTTCGAGACAAGAGGTGATCTTTATGCCTCTGTCGAGAAGGGTGAAGAGATCTTGTCGGGAAAGCAAGAGGTGTCATGAAATGTAACTTTGCTGTCTGAAATGTAATCTGGTCATCTGAAATGTCGTCACAGTGAAGCCCCTGATCCCCCTTGACGGCACCCCGGAGCCGACCTGGCGGCGGGTCCGGGCCGGCTCCGAACGGGGCCGCCGGCCGAGCCGCGAAGCCGGCGGTGGCGCACGGGCGGGTCGCGTTGCGCGATCATGGTCGGGCGGTTAACCTGTTCTCATGCGAACTCACGCTCAGCTCCAGTGGTGGCGCCGCTCCTAGGCGGCGCGTGTTTCGCATTCCTCAACGGACGGCCGCCCCGGGATGGCGGCCTTTCTTGTGTCCGCCCCCGGGGCGCATCATGTGACGTGGTAAGGGGCAGCAAGTGGAGACGAGCGGATATACCACCGCCGGGGGCATCGGCGTTGAGCGTGAGGCTCGGGAGTCCGACGAGGCGGCGCTCGAAGAGATCGTGACGGCCCTCGGCGAACGGCGCGGGGGCGCCTTCTCCTCGGGCATGGACTATCCAGGCCGCTACAGCCGATGGGCGTTCGGCTACGTCGACCCGTGCCTGGAGCTGGTCGCCAAGGGCCGCACCATCTCGGCGACCGCGCTCAACGCGCGCGGCCGGGTCGTGCTGCCCGCCATCGCCTCCTGCCTGCTGGCCGCGGGCAAGCCGGTCACCGAGCCGACCCCCGACCGCGTCGAGGTCTACGTCTCCGAATCGGGAGACCTGCTCCCCGAGGAGATGCGCAGCCGCCGGCCCACCGTCTTCACCGCGATCCGCGAGGTCATCGCCGCCTTCAAGGGCGACGATCCGCACCTCGGGCTCTACGGCGCGTTCGGCTACGACCTGGCCTTCCAGTTCGAGCCCATCAGGCAGGAGCTCGTCCGCCCCGACGACCAGCGCGACCTGGTGCTGCACCTGCCCGACCGGCTGGTCGTGATCGACCGGCAGCGCGAGACCAGCGTCGAATACCGCTACGAGTTCACCGTCGACGGCGCCACCACCCGGGGCCTGGAGCGGGCCGGCGCGAGCGCCGCCCCCGTTCCCCCGGCCGAGCTGCCCGCGGACCCGGTGCGGGGCGAATACGCCAAGGTCGTCGCCGCCGCCAAGGAGCGGTTCAAGCGCGGCGACCTGTTCGAGGTCGTGCCCGGCCAGGTCTTCCACGCCACCTGCGCCGACCCGTCCGGTTTCTACCGCGGCCTGCGCCACAGCAACCCGGCCCCCTACGAGTTCATCATCAGCCTCGGCGAGGGCGAGCACCTCGTGGGCGCCTCGCCCGAGATGTACGTCAGGGTGAGCGGCGACCGGGTGGAGACCTGCCCCATCTCCGGCACCATCGCCCGCGGCAGCAACCCCGTCGAGGACGCCGAGGCCATCCGCACCCTCCTGTCGAGCGTCAAGGAGGAGTCGGAGCTGACCATGTGCACCGACGTGGACCGCAACGACAAGTCGCGCATCTGCGTCCCCGGCACCGTCAAGGTCATCGGCCGCCGCCAGATCGAGCTCTACTCCCGCCTCATCCACACCGTCGACCACATCGAGGGCCGGCTGCGCCCCGAGTTCGACGCGCTCGACGCCTTCCTCACCCACATGTGGGCCGTCACCGTCACCGGCGCGCCCAAGACGTGGGCGATGCAGTTCATCGAGGACCACGAGGCCACCACCCGCAGGTGGTACGGCGGCGCGATCGGCTTCATCGGCTTCGACGGCTCCATGAACACCGGCCTGACCCTGCGCACCGCCCAGATCAGAGACGGCGTGGCGACCGTCAGGGCCGGGGCCACGCTGCTGTTCGACTCCGACCCCGAGGCCGAGGAGCGCGAGACCGAGCTCAAGGCCAGCGCCCTGCTCGGCGCCCTGGCCGCGGTCAACCAGCCCGGCACCGTGCCCGTCCCCGAGCCCAGGCCGCAGCCCGGCCGCGGCATGAAGGTGCTCCTGGTCGACCACGAGGACTCCTTCGTCAACACGCTGGCCGACTACTTCCGCCAGGAAGGCGCCGACGTGGTGACGCTGCGCCACGGCTTCCCCGGCCACATGATCGACGACATCGGGCCCGACCTGGTGGTGCTCTCGCCCGGCCCCGGCTGGCCGACCGACTTCGGCATGTCGGCGCTGATCGACCAGATCTACGCCCGCGACCTGCCGGTGTTCGGCGTCTGCCTGGGCCTGCAGGCCATGGTCGAGCAGGCGGGCGGCTCGCTGGAGCTGCTCGACTACCCCGAGCACGGCAAGCGCGGCCAGGTGTCACGGCTCGGCGGCAGCGCGCTGCTCGACGGGCTGCCGGAGGAGTTCACCGCGGCCCGCTACCACTCCTTGCACGCCAAGCGGCCCGGCGTCGTCGGCTTCACGCCGATCGCGGTCACGCCCGACGGCAACGTGATGGCCATCGAGGACGTCGAGCGACGCCGGTTCGCCGTGCAGTTCCATCCCGAGTCGATCCTGACGCAGGAGGGCGGCGCCGGCGCCAAGATCATCGCGAACGTGCTGCGCCTGGCCCGGCGGTAGCGCTCCGGGCGAGTCGGATCGCCGCCGGGCCCCGATCGGGCCGGGTCCGGCGGTAGCTCGGCGAGCCGGCGCCGGGCCCCGATCGGTCACGGCCGGAGCGGCGGTCCGGCTCGGACTGCCGCCACGGCCCTGACCGGGCACGACGGCCGGAGCGGCAGTCCGATGATCAGGTAAAAGCCCCTCGGGGTGCGCGGAGCTCCCTTAGAGTCTGCGCATGCTCCCCGCAGACCTGCCCGGCACGGTGCGTGACGCGCTGCTCGCCCCGCTCGTCGACCACCACTGTCACGGGGTGCGGCGGGACGACCTGAGCAGAGCGCAGTTCGAGCTGCTCATCAACGCGGGCGGCAGTCCCGCCCCGCCCGGCACCACCCACTTCGACACCCCGTTCGGCGCGGCCGTGCGCCGCTGGTGCGCGCCGCTGCTCGACCTGGAGCCGCACGCCCCGCCCGCCGTCTACCTCGCCCGGCGGGCCGAGCTGGGCGCGGGCGAGGTCAACCGGCGGTTGCTGGCGGGGGCGGGTGTGGTCGCGTTCCTGGTCGACACCACGTACGCCTCCTACGCCGCCTTGGAGTACGCCGGCTCCGACGGCATCGACCTGTTGTCGGCCGCCGAGATGGGCCGCCACGGTGGCGCCGCGGCCGACGAGCTCGTGCGCGTCGAGCAGATCGAGCGGGACGTGGCGGAGCTGGCCCAGGTCGCCGCCGACTACCTCGACGGCCTCGGCGAGGCGCTGGGAGCCAGGGCCGCCAGGGCGGTGGGCCTCAAGACGGTCGTCGCGTCCCGGTGCGGCCTCGACTTCGATCCGGCCAGGCCCAGCACGGGCTCGGTGATCGCCGCCGCCAACCGGCGCCTGGGCGATCCCAAGGCGCCGCTGACGGATCCGGTCCTGCTGCGCCATCTGCTCTGGAGCGCCGTCGACGTGGCCAGGGAGCGCGGGCTGCCCGTGCAGTTCCACACCGGCTTCGGCGGCTCGGGCCCGGAGCCGCGGCGCACGGAGCCGGCCCGGCTGAGCACGTTCGTCGGGGCGCTGCAGCCGCTGGGGGTGCCGGTGATCCTGCTGCACTGCTATCCCTACCATCGGCAGGCCGCCTACCTGGCGGCCGTCCATCCGCACGTCTACGTGGACGTCGGCCTGGCGCTGCCGTACACCGCAGCCGGGTCGGCCCGGGTGGTGGACGAGCTGCTGGAGCTGGCGCCGTTCCACAAGCAGTTGTACAGCTCCGGCTGCCACGGGGTGGCGGAGTCGGCCTACCTGGGGGCGCTGTACTACCGGCAGGCGCTGGGAGCGGCGCTGCGGTCCCGGCTCGGCACGGGGGAGTGGAGCACCGCGGACGCCGCCAGGATCGCCCACATGATCGGCGCCGGAAACGCCCGCCGGATCTACCGGCTGTAAGCCGGGGCCGGGCGGCAGCTACCGGTTGTAAGCGGGGGCCGGCTGGCATCTACCGGTTGTAAGCGAGGGCCGGGCGGCTCACGGCCACGCGGCAGGCATGGTGGGACTGGGCATTCCCCGGATGACGGGTGATGATCGAGGCGCCAGAAAGCCGACGTACACCTGGAGGTGTCGTGTCCTGGCGTCCCATCACTCTCACGATCGCCGCGTTATGCCTGGCGCTGTCCCTGCCGGGAGTCGCCGCGGCCGACGACCCGCCCCCCGAGGTCGAGGCGCGCGCGGGCACGCGGGCGCCCGCCGAGGTGCGCGGGCTGGCCGAGCCCGCGCCGGCCGGCGACCCCGTCGTGGCGGCCAGGGCGCACCTGGCCGATCCGCGCTACCACCTCGACCCGGCGGCCGACCTCGTGCCACTGGGCACCGTCGTGGACGGCGCCGACACGACGGTCCGGTTCGCCCAGCGCCACCATGGCCTGCCCGTCTTCGGCGGGCAGTATCTCGTGCACTTCACGGGGAACGGCGCCCAGCGCGAGGTCACGGGGGCGGGCGGCCGCTTCCACACCGAGCTGAGCGTCGATCCCGCCCCCGAGGTCGGCGCGCCGGCGGCGGCCCGGCTCGCCCGCAACCGGCTCGTCACCGACCGCCACGTCCGCGCGACGATCAAGGCCACGACCGGCGAGCTGGTCGTGGTGCCGCGCGGCCCGGGCGTGCTGGCCTGGCACGTCGTCCTGTCCGGCGCGGACGCGGCGGGCAGGCGCCCTGTCCTGCTCGACGCCTACGTCGACGCCCACTCGGGCCGGCCGCTGTTCGCGCTCGACCGGCTGCGGCACGAGGGCCCGGTGCGCGCCACCGGCACGACCACGCACGGCCGCCACGTCGAGCTCGGCGCCTACCAGCGCGCCGACGGCGCCTACGAGCTGCGCGACCGCTCCCGCCCGATGTGGAACGGCGCCACCGGCGAGATCCTCACCTACGACGCCAAGGGCGGCGACGTCTTCGACTACGTCTTCCCCGGCATCCCGGCGGGCACCGAGCTCGCCCGCTCGGCCGGCCCGGCCTTCGGCCCCGAGCACACCGCGAGCGGCGCCGTGGACGCGCACTGGGGCGCCGGCGAGGTCTACGCGTACTACCGGCGGCTCGGCCGCGAGGGCCTGGACGGCGCCGGCGGCACGATGTACTCGGTCGTCAACGTCACCTACCTGGGCGAGCCGTTCGGCGACGCCTTCTGGGACGGCACCAAGATGGTGTACGGCGGAGGTGGCCCCCTCTACCACTCCCTGGCGGCGGGGCTGGACATCGTCGGCCACGAGATGACCCACGGCGTCATCACCCACAGCGCCGGCCTGGTCTACCAGGGTCAGTCGGGCGCGATCAACGAGGGCCTGGCCGACTACTTCGGCGACGCGATCGAGGCGGACACGTTCGGCATCCCGATGAGCGACCCCGACGCCAGCCTGATCGGCGAGGACATCTGCAAGACCCTGCCGCCCGCCGAGTGCGGCTTCCGCGACCTCGACGACGACCGGAACGCGGCCGAGGACTACATCGGCCTCACCGCGGCCTCTGACAGCGGCGGCGTGCACCTCAACTCGACGATCTTCTCCGGTGCCCTCTGGGACGTCAGGGAGCGGCTCGGCGCCGGGTTCGACAAGGTCGTCTACAAGGCGCTGACCGAGTACATGACGCCCCTGGACGACTTCGCCGACGGCCGCCGCGCCGTCGAGTCCGCCGCCCGCGCCGCCGGTCTGTCCGCCGGCGACCGGGCCGTGATCGGGCGCGCGTTCGAGCGGCACGGCATCAGGCCCGGCTGGGAGCGGCGCATCCCGGTCGACAGCAGGGTCGTGATCGACGGGCTCACCGACGCCTCCGACCCGCCGGGGCTGGCCGGCGACCGGTACGTCGTCGTGAACTCCACCCCGGACGCCGCCGGCCCCACGACGATCCTCACCGGCGGCCTGAGAGGCGGCGGCCCCGCCACGCTGTCGGACAACGACCTGTGGAACTGGCTGCCCGTGACCGACGGCGGGCGCGGGCTCTGGGTCACGTACGGGACCGAGCTCGGGACCTATCAGATCCGCTCGCGGCCCCTCGACCGAAGCCGGCCCTCGACGGTGGTGCACGACTCGACCGGCTACGTCTTCGCCATCGCCGTCTCCGGCGGCACCGTCGCCTGGTCGGGCGAGGACCCCGCCACGGGGGAGGTCGAGCTCTGGCTGAAGCGGGGCGCCGCCGCGCCGGTCCTCCTCACCGCCGAGGCGGGCGTGCACGGCTACACGCCCTCGATCAGCGGCGGCCGGCTCGCCTATGTACGCGTCTGGTACGACGGCGACGTCGAGCACAGCACCCCGGTCGTCCACGACCTGGGCACCGGCCGGGAGGTGGTGCTGCCCGAGGTGCCGGGCGCCCCGTCGATCTCGGCGCAGACCGTGATGACCGCCGGGCACGTGGTCTGGCTGTACGACGCCGACCGCGACGGCCGCACGGGCGTCATGCGGGCCCGCGCCGACGGTACCGGCTCGACGCCCCTCGTGCCCGACGGGCCGCAGGCGCCCCAGGGCTTCCGGATCGACGCCAGCGACACGCTGGTCACGATCAACCATTTCCCCGACGACTTCACGATCTCGAACGAGGCCATGCTGAAGTTGCTGCAGATCCCGATCACGGGCGGCCCGCCGGTCCGGTACTCGTGCAACAGGGGCGAGCAGTCCCTGTTCGCCGCCGGCGAAGGCGCCCGCGTCCTGTGGCTCGACGGCACGGCCACCGACACGGACCTGGTGACCAGGGAACGGCCCGCATACCACTGCTGACCTGGCTCGCTGCCCGCCGTACCCCCGCGACGGGGGTGCGGCGGGCCCGAGTCGCGCCGAGCGGTGGGACCTGGTTTGCTTGAGCTGTCACTACCACCCAACACGAGCGGGGGCCTCTCTATGGGCACTGTCGAACCGGAGATCGAGATCAAGTTCCGCAGCGACATGGACGTGGAGCTGGTCAAGTCGGCCGCCTCGGACGCCGACGTGTTGTGGGCCGCGCGCGTCTCCACCAAGGGCGAGAGCTCGCTGGCCGAGATCGAGGCCGACCCCCAGCGTTCCAAGGGGCTCATCAACTACCTGATGCGTGACAGGCACGGCACGCCGTTCGAGCATTCGTCCATGACGTTCTACATCAGCGCGCCGATCTTCGTCTTCCGTGAGTTCATGCGCCACCGCACCTTCTCCTACAACGAGGAGTCCGGCCGCTACCGCCAGCTCGTCCCGGTCTTCTACGTGCCGGGGCCGGACCGCAAGCTGGTGCAGGAGGGCAAGCCGGGTAAATACCTCTTCAAGGACGGCACCCCGGAGCAGCACGAGCTGGTGACCGAGGCGACCCTGGCCAGCTACCGCCACTCCTACCGCGCCTACCAGGAGATGCTCGACGCCGGGGTGGCCCGTGAGGTGGCCCGCACCGTGCTCCCCGTCGGCCTCTACTCCTCGATGTACGCCACGTGCAACGCCCGCGCCCTGATGAACTTCCTGTCCCTCCGGGTCCAGCGCGAGGACTCCACCTTCCCGTCGTTCCCGCAGCGGGAGATCGAGATGGTGGCCGAGAAGATGGAGGAGCTGTGGCAGGGCCTCATGCCGTTGACCCATGCGGCGTTCGAGGCCAACGGCCGCGTCTGCCCGTGACACCCCCGCGCTGAGAGCCGGTCGCGGCCGGAGACCTACGGCGGCACGGAGTCTTGCGGCGGCCGGAGACCTGAGGGCGGGGGCCTTGCTGCGGGGCCGGGGCCCGGGGGCCGGTGGTCCCCGGACGGTGCGGAGCGGCGCTCAGGCGAGCGCGGGCAACACGTAGACCTCGGCCCCCGGCGGCAGCGCACAGTCGAGTCCGCCGAACGCCTGGGCGTTCTCCCCGCATACGATCATGCTGATGTGCCGGCGGATGCGCCCGTAGTCGTCGCGCAGCCGCTCCTCCAGCCGCGGATGCGTGCGCCGCAACATGTCGAGGGCCGAGCCGAGGGTGGGCGGCGAGTCCCGGTCGGCGCCGATCGCGAAGACCTTGACCTCGCTGCGCCCGCTCACCCACCGGCGCAGCGAACTGGGCAGCACGAACACGACCATCATCACGGGTTTCGTCATCGGCTAGAGCACCGCCGCGCGGACGGTCAGCACGTCGGGCAGGTGCCGGCCGACCAGCGACCACGTCTCGCCGTCGTCGCGCGAGCAGTGCACCTCGCCGTCGCGGGTGCCGAAGAACAGGCCCGCCTCCGAGGCCGTCATGGCGTCGCGGAGCACGGTGGCGTGCACTGGACCCTCCGGCAGCCCCTGGCCGAACGGCTGCCACGTCTGGCCCGCGTCGTCGCTGCGGAAGACCTGGTAGCGGTGGCCGACCGGCGTGCGGTCGATGTCGGCCGTCAGCGGCAGCACGAAGATCGTGCCGGGCTTCGACGGGTGCGTCACGATCGGGAAGCCGAAGTCGGACGGCAGCGAGGAGCCGATGTCGTGCCAGCTGCCGCCGAAGTCGTCGCTGCGGTAGACGCCGAAGTGGTGCTGCAGGTAGAGGCGCTCGGGCCGGACCGGGTCCATGCCGACCTTGTGCACGCACTGCCCGAACTCGGGATATTGCTGCCCCTCGGGCATGAACGGCGCCCTGATGTTGTGGTTGGCGGCCTCCCAGGACTGCCCGCCGTCGGCCGAGCGGTAGAAGCCGGCGGCCGAGACCGCCACCGCCAGCACGCGGGGGTCGGTGGGGTGATTGAGGATCGTGTGCAGGCACAGGCCGCCGCCGCCCGGCTGCCAGTGCGGCCGGTGGGGATGCTCCCAGAGCCCCTCGACCAGGCGGTAGGTGACGCCGCGGTCCTCGGAGCGGAACAGCGCTCCCGGCTCGACGCCCGCCCACACCACGTCGGGCTCCGACGGCGAGGGGAGAAGCTGCCAGACCCTCGTCAGCGTCGTGCCGGTCTGCTCGGGGAAGGCGATCGGCGGCTGCTCGGCCTCGCCCCACGTCTTGCCCAGATCGTCGGAGTACATCACCGATGGACCGAAATGTCCGTACTCGATGCCGGCCAGGAGCCGGGGCGTGGTGCCGCGCGTGTCGATCGCGACCGAGGGCACCGCGACGGTGGAGAACTGGATCGGCTCGATCTCGAACGGGCCGCCGTCCGTCGAGCGGGCGAGGAAAAGGCCCTTGCGGGTGCCGATCGCGAGCACTGCTTCACTCATGGCATCGCTCCCATGTTGGCTTGCCCGCCATCGTGCCACGCTGCTACGACAGTTTCCGAAGACTGGGCGATTCCGCACCTGCCGAGCCGATTACCTGGGGGGTAATCGTCCCGCTTCCCTCCGGCCGCTAGCGTTGCGGGCATGGGAGCGGTCGCCGTACGTGAAGAGTCCTTCGGAGAGCTGCTGCGCTCGTGGCGCCAGCGGCGCCGCGTGAGCCAGCTCGACCTCGCCATCGAGGCCGACGTTTCGGCCCGCCACATCAGCTTTCTGGAGACCGGGCGCGCCGGGCCGAGCCGGGAGATGGTGATGAAGCTCGCCGAGGAGCTGGAGGTGCCGCTGCGGCACCGCAACAGGTTGCTGATGTCCGCCGGGTTCGCCCCGGTCTATCCCGAGCGTGCGGTGCGCGCCCCGGAGATGCGGGTGGTCCGCGAGGCGCTGGACAAGATCCTGGCCGGCCACGAACCCTATCCGGCGGTCGTGGTGGACGCGGTGTGGAACCTGGTGGCGGCCAACTCGGCGGCCGGCATGTTCATGGAGGGGGTGCCGGCCGAGCTGCTCCGGGAGCCGATCAACGTCATGCGGTTGTCGCTGCATCCCGACGCGATGGGCGGCCGGCTGCTCAACCTCGCCGAGGTGCGCGCCCATCTGCTGCCCCGGCTGCGCATGCAGGCCGAGACGTCCGGTGACGGGCGGCTGGCGGAGCTGCACGACGAGCTGGCCTCCTATACCTATCCGGGTGTGGATCTGAACGTGACGCACATGCCCGGGCCCGCCGACATCCTGGTGCCGCTGCGGATCGCGGCCGGTGACCGGGTGTTGTCGATGTTCACCACGATCGCCACGTTCGGGACGCCGGTGGACGTGACGGTCTCCGAGCTGGCCATCGAGACGTTCTGGCCCAACGACGAGGAAACCGCCGCCGCCTTCCGCTGACCGCGATGGGCCACTAGTCGCGTCGGGTCGTTGACCGCGACCGGGTCGTTGACCGCGACGGGCCGCAGAGCGCGACCAGGGTCAGCGGGCCGTGCGGGGGAGGGTCTGGACGGGCTCATCGGAGGCCGCGGTGGGCGCCTCCACGGACACCGGCGCGGCGGGGCCGCCCGCGATCGGCAGCCCGCCCGTGACGGTGTAGGTACGCACGTCGAACCCGCCGCCCGGCGGCGCCGCCGCGACCGTGAACGCCGGGAAGGCGTTGCCGCCGGGGACGACGGAGGTCGAGATGTAGTCGCCGGCCAGCCGCCCCTGGTCGGTGCCGGCCAGCCGGTCGAGCGGCATCGCGCCCTGCAGCTCCGCCGGCGCCGACCAGGTCGCGCCGCCGTTGGCGGAGGAGGTGTAGCCGACCGTGAGCTCGCAGGTCGCGGCCGTGCAGGCGGCGGCCGGGTAACGGTAGTAGGCGAGCGCCAGCCGGGCCGCGCCGCCCGGGGAGTCGCGGTCCACGCCGAGGCCGGGGATGAAGTGGTCGCCGCCGTCCGAGGTGACGCGCGTGACGACGCTCCAGGCGTTCCCGCCGGGCGAGGTGCTCATCACGATGTCGTTGCCGGCGCAACCGGCCTGGAAGCGGCAGTCGTGCCAGACGACGTACACGGTGCCGTCCGCGTCCGTCTCCGCCGACGGCAGCGGCGCGGCCCGCAGGCCGCCCGCCACCGTGTGCCGCTGCACCGTCGAGACCAGCACGTTCGCCCCCCAGCTCGCGCCGCCGTCGCGGGAGCGGAAGGAGCGGATCTGCCCGTCGCCGCTCAGGTACGGCACCACGACCGCGCCGTTCGGCCGCACCACCGGCTGCCCGCCGAGCCCGGTAGCGGTGGTGGCGGCCACGGACCAGGTCTGGGCGCCGTCGGAGGAGCGGGCCACGCCGATCGTGCCGCCGGTGGCGTGGTCGTCGAACGTCGTGTAGCAGGTGCCGTAGAACGGGCTGGCGTCGGTGTTGTCGCAGACGATCCAGCCCTTGTCCAGATCGCCTCCGGTGGCGGTCACGACCGGTTTGCCCCAGGTCAGGCCACCGTCGGAGGAGCGGCTCGTCAGCACCGCCGCGCCGATGACCCCGCCCGCGTCCGTGAGCGCCAGCGACGAGATCAGCCACACCCCGTGCCGGGCGTCGAAGGCCACCGACGGATCACTGACCCGCTGGTACGGCCCGCCGCCGGTGATGCCGGGCAGGACCCCCTTGGCCCAGGTGCCGCCGTTGTCGGGCGAGGTCGCGAACGTGATGTCGGCCGCCCCTCCGTCGAAGAAGCGCCCGCTCTGGTGCGCCGTGACGATGGTCCTGCCCCACTGGTAGGTGTCGGGCCCCGCCTGTGTGCCGCGCTGCCCGGCGCCGGTGGCCCCGTCGGCCCCGATCTCGGTCAGCGGCACCACGCTCGCCGTCGCGGGGGTGCAGATGAGCAGCAGCGTCGCCATGACGACGGCCGGCAGGCCGCCGAGCCGGCCGAGTCCCCGGCGCCCAGCGGGTGGCGGAGCAGGACATGGAGCAGGGGACGGTGCGGGCGCCGGCGCGGGGGACGTCGCGGGCGATGGAGCAGAGGACGATGCGGGCGACGGTGCGGCCGATAGAGCAGGGGACGGTGCGGGGGAGGGCGAGGGGGCTGGCACTGTCCACCTCCGTTGGCGTGTCAGTTCCAGATGGCACCGTCCGCCCCCCGCTGTCAACCTCCCGAGGTGGCGCGGCCGGGCTTTCGGAGAAGTCGCGCAGCGGGCGCCGAAGACGACGGAACAGGTCCGCCGCCGTCCCAAGGAGAAGAATCAGTGCTCGCTCTGGACGATGTCCCGGTGGATGTGCGACAGCGGCACGCCGTCGTCTTGCCGCAGCCGGCGCACCGTCTCGTTGACCATGACGGGCGGGCCGCACACGTAGACGTCGTGATCGGCCCAGGAGTGGAAGCGCCCCGTCACCTCGGCCAGATGGCCGCGCATCCCGTCGTACGACGGCTGGTCCGACACCACGGGCACCACCCGCAGCCACGGGAACGACGACTCCATCCTGATCAGGTCCGGCAGGTCGTACAGCTCGTCGGCGGTGCGGGCGCCGTACAGCAGGTAGATGTTGGGCCGGCGGCCCGAGGCGATGAGGGACTCGATGATCGCCTTCAGCGGCGCCAGCCCGGTGCCGCCCGCCACGCACAGCACGTCGCGCTCGCTCTGCTCGCGCGGCGTCATCAGGCCCATCGGCGGCCCCAGCATGAGCGTGTCGCCGATGCGGGTGTGCCTGGCGAGCGTGGTGGACACCCAGCCGCCGGGCACCGAGCGCACGTGCAGCCTGATCGTGTTGTCGGCGCGCGGCGCGTTGGCGATCGAGAACGTCCGCCACACCCGGGGCCAGCGTGAGGTCTGCACGTTGACGTACTGGCCCGGCGTGTACGGCAGGCGCTGGGTGGGCCGGAGCGTGAGGACCGCGATGTCGCGATGGCGCTGCTCGTGGTCGATGACGTCGGCCAGCCACCACGCGGGGGCGAGCCCGGCGTCGGACGTGGCCGACTCGATCATGAGACCGGCCGCCGTCGCGTACGCCGACACCCAGGCCGCCTCGATCTCGTGGTTCCAGACGTCGGCGGCGAAGCGGCGGATCGTGGCGAGCAGCGCGTTGCCGACGGCCGTGTAGTGCTCGGCGAGCACCCCGTACTTGCGGTGGTCCCTGCCCAGCTGGGCCAGGAACCCCGCGAGACTGTCCGGGCTGTCCAAGCTCCACACGATGCGGGTCAGCGCGCTGAACAACCGGTCACGCTGTACGTCCATGGCGGGCGGGAACATGCCCCGCAAATGCGGACTCTCAGCGAACAGCCGGCCGTAGAAGTAGGCCGTGGCCTTGTCGGCCACCGGCTCGACGACGGAGAAACTCTCTTTAACCAGGCGCGGATTCAACGACATATATCCAACCCCACCTTTGGACCGGAAAAGCATTCCGGTCTTGTCGTTCCCCTCCCTGACGGCTCCGGGTCGTGAGCGGCCGGCGAACCCCGGTACATCCAGCGCGCTCGAAAATGAGTCTTACACCACCGATGACGCGTCACAACCGATTCACGGCAATAAGGTGCGAAGAAGAACTATCAGTAATGAGATCGTGATTCTCTGCAGTCGGCGTTTCCCGCTTTTTCAGACAAAGAATGCGAACATAATTTATATTCGTTTTTATGCGCTGAATGGAGGGTCGGTCCGGTCTCGCGCCCCGGGGGCATAGCGGCCCGCTTCCCGGAGGAGACGCCAGGACCTTCGCCGCGACGGCCCGCCCGGCACCCGCCCCGCCCTCGCCCGGATGATCTCCGAGACGGCCTCCCGGCAGTCCTGATCCGGAGATAAGCGGACGAACGGCAGCAAGCCCGGTGGCGTGGGAGGGAAGTGGTGGCCGGGGATCTTTGGGAGGGGTGACATATCGGAAAGAGTGTGCGCCATGATGGGGGCCGTGGGCCGTCACCTGGAGGGGCTGACGGCCGCACGCACTCCACCATGCCCCCTGGAGATCGCATGTCCCGACCGCTGATCGGCATCACCGCCTACTTCGAGGCCGCCCGCTGGAGCGACTACGTCCGCGAGGCCGTGTTGTCCCCGCCCTCCTACGCCAAGGCCGTGGCCCGCGCGGGGGGTGCGCCGGTGATCCTGCCGCCGATCGGCCTGCCCGCCATCGAGGACTACGTGCGCGGGCTGAGCGGAGTGGTGCTGGCGGGCGGCGTGGAGCTCGGCGCCGGAACGTACGGCGACGAGCAGGACGAACGCGTCCCCGAGGCGCAGACGCACCGCGACCGGTTCGAGCTGGCGCTGGCCAGGGCGGCCGTCCGCGCCGACGTGCCCATCCTGGCCATCGCCAGGGGCATGCACGTGCTCAACGTCGCCCAGGGCGGCACGCTCATCCCGTGGTTGCCCGAGATGCTCGACCACGGGCGGCACGGCGAGCCGGCCGCGAGCCACGTCATCCAGGTCAGCGTGACCAGCAAGCTCGGCAAGGCGGTCGGCGACCGGGTCGAGGTGACCGCGCCGCACCACCAGTCCGTCCGCCGGCTCGGCAGCGGCCTGCTGGCCGTGGCCTGGGCCGAGGACCAGATCGTCGAGGGCGTCGAGTTGCAGGGGCACAAATTCGGCGTGGGCGTCCAGTGGCATCCGGAGCGGGGCGGCGACGACCGGATCTTCGATGCGTTCGTCGAAGCGGCCCGATAGGCTCCGCTCATGCCGTTGCACCCGCAGGCACGCGACTACCTCGCCGCCGACGCGCAGGACGGGGAGATCGACTTCGACGCGATCACGCCGGAGGACATCCAGCGGGCGCGCACGCAGGATGACCTCGCCGCCCAGCGCGGCCCGCTGACCAAGCTGCCCTTCGTCCGCGACGAGCGGGCCGAGGGCGTGCCCATCCGGATCTACCGGGCCGACCCCGGCGACGGCCGGCTGCCCGTCGTGGTCTACTTCCACGGCGGCGGCTGGGTCCACGGCAGCGTCAAGCGCAGCGACGCCCTCGGGCGCGACCTGGCCATCCGGGCCGGCGCCGTCGTGGTGTCCGTCGACTACCGCCTGGCCCCCGAGCACCCGTTCCCGGCCGCCGTCGACGACGCCTGGACGGTCGTGCGCGACATCTTCGCCAGGCCCGCCTTCTACCAGAGCGACGGCAGCGTCGCCGTCCTCGGCGAGAGCGCGGGCGGCAACCTCGCGGCCGTCGCGGCGCGGCTGGCCCGCGACGCGGGCCTGCGGCTGGCCCACCAGGCGCTCGTCTTCCCCGTGCTCGACCTGGCCATGGACACGCCCAGCCACCGGGAGTTCGCCAGCGGCTACGTGCTCTCTGCGTCCGAGCTGACCTGGTTCGCCCGCCAGTACGCACCCGGCGCCGACCCGGCCGACCCGCGGCTGTCCCCGCTGCGGCTCGCCGACGTCGCCGGCCTGGCCCCCGCGACCGTGGTCACGGCCGAGTACGACATCCTGCGCGACGAGGGCGAGCGGTACGCCCGCCGCCTGGCCCAGGCGGGCGTGCCCGCCGAGAGCCGCAGGTTCGACGGCGCCCTGCACGGCTTCTTCGGCCTGCCGGGCCTGTTCGACCAGGCCGTCGAGGCCCGCGACTACGTCGCCGGGCGGTTGCGGGAGTCCCGGTGACCTACACCAAGCTCAAGATCGACACTCCGGCCGAAGGCGTGCTGCGGATCACGATCAGCGAGCCGGCCCGGCTCAACGCCGTCGACATGACCGGCCACCGCGAGCTGAGCGAGATCTGGCGCGACGCCGACCGCGACGACGCCGTACGGGCGATCGTCGTCAGAGGAGAGGGCGCGGCGTTCTCGGCGGGCGGCGACCTGTCCATGATCGAGGAGATGACCCGCGACCACGCCACCAGGCTGCGCGTGTTCGCCGAGGCCCGCGACATCGTCTACAACGTGCTCAACTGCGCCAAGCCGATCGTCTCCGCCATCCAGGGCCCCGCCGTCGGCGCCGGGCTCGCGGTCGCGCTGCTGGCCGACATCTCCGTCGCCGGCCGGACCGCGCGGATCATCGACGGGCACACCCGGCTCGGCGTCGCGGCCGGCGACCACGCCGCGATCATCTGGCCGCTGCTGTGCGGGCTGGCCAAGGCCAAATACCACCTGCTGCTGTGCGAGCCCGTCACGGGGGAGCAGGCCGAGCACATGGGGCTGGTCAGCCTCTGCGTGGACGACGACCAGGTGCACGACAAGGCCATGGAGATCGCCGTCCGGCTCGCCGCCGGCTCCCAGGAGGCGATCAGGCTCACCAAATACTCGCTCAACAACTGGCTGCGCCTGGCCGGTCCCACCTTCGACGCCTCGCTGGCGATGGAGTTCCTCGGTTTCACCGGACCGGACGTGGCCGAGGGCCTGCGCGCCCTGCGGGAGAAACGGCCGCCCGCCTTCGGCTGAGAAGGGGTGTGCTTCCCCCGGCCCCGGGTAGTCGCAATCTTGAAGGCGAACGGTGTGTCAGCAGATCAGGCCCGGTTCGCCGGGGTCGAGAACGCTGCCCCGGAGATCCGAACCGCGGCATGCCGGCGGCGGGCGCGCCCCCCCCCGACCACGACACCCGAAGGAGGGCAAAGCCGATCACGCCGGAGCCGACACGCCCCGCGAGAAGCTGCG
>NZ_JBSFVA010000036.1:0-92838 GCF_053592075.1 Nonomuraea sp. NPDC002799 | reverse complement strand
GTAAGGCCCCCGATAGACGATCGGGTTGATAGGCCGGAGGTGGAAGCACGGCAACGTGTGGAGCTGACCGGTACTAATAGGCCGAGGACTTGACCTCAAAGCATACTTATGTAGTTCTTGCTCGCGTCCACTACGCAATTCTGAGACAACAAGCAGCTTTGCTTGTGTGTTTCGGAGGGTTACGGCGGTTATGGCGGGAAGGAAACACCCGGTTACATTCCGAACCCGGAAGTTAAGCTTCCCAGCGCCGATGGTACTGCACTCGGGAGGGTGTGGGAGAGTAGGTCACCGCCGGACAATTTTTCTGGGAAGGGCTCGACGTTCACGCGTCGGGCCCTTTCCGCATGCGCGCAGACAGGATAGGGCCCCGTGTAGGGCCCTTTCTGTTTTCGCTTGGACAGGGCCCCGCGCATCGCGCTGGGCCCTTTCTGTTTTTAGCGCTCTTTCAGAAGAGGTTCGATTCGGTAGGGGATCTGGGTGGAGAGGGAGATCGTCGTGTCCGTGCGCCGTACGGCCGGGGACGCGAGGATGTGGGCGATGATCTCCTGGAGATGGTCCGTGGATCGCGCGACCACCTTGCACAGCAGGTCGTGCTGGCCGCTGGTGCCGTGTGCCTCCAGAATGTGCGGCACCGCCTCCAGTGCGGCGACCGCCTCCGTCAAACGGCCCTGCGCGATCTGCAGCCAGACGAACGCCATGATCGGGTATCCGGCGCGGGCCGGCGACACCGTGGGGCCGAAGTCCTGGATCACGCCCGCGGCCGTGAGCTTCTCGACGCGGGCCTGCACGGTGCCTCGGGCGACGCCCAGGAGGCGGGCCAGCTCCGTCAGGCCGACGCGCGGGTGCGCGCGCATGGTCACGAGCAGGCGGGCGTCTAGATCGTCCATCCCAGACCCTTCGGAGACTGTGCGTTTCGACCAGGAAATGGCGGTATATCAGTACGAACTTCAGCGTATCGCGCAGTAGAACTGCACGCTCTTGCCAGGGAATGCGTAACTTGCTGTCATTTGAGACATGTTCGAGGAAGCGCAGTACTTCGCACCGATCGCTGAGCAGCAAGACGGGTCGGTCGTCGTCGAGTTGGCCGCGTCCCATCCTGGGTTCGCGGATCCGGTGTACCGGGCCAGGCGGAATGCCATCGCGGGGCTGGCCGGAGGTCACCGGCGGGGGACGCCCATTCCGGCGGCCGAGTACACCGATCGGGAGCACGAGGTGTGGGCGATGGTCACCAGGGAGCTGGCGGCCAAGCACGCCGAGTACGCCGTGGCCGAATATCTGGAGGGGGCACGGCGGCTGGGTCTGCCCCGGGAGCGGATCCCGCAGTTGGAGGAGGTCTCGGGGCTGCTGGAGCCGTTGACCGGGTTCCGTTATCTGCCGGCGGCGGGGCTGGTGCCGTTGCGGGAGTTCTACGGAGTGCTGGCCGACGGGTTCTTTCACTCGACGCAGTACATCCGTCATCATTCGGTGCCGTTCTACACGCCGGAGCCCGATGTCGTGCATGAGGTGATCGGGCATGCCAACGCGCTGGCCAGTCCCCGGTTCGCCCACCTGTACCGGCTGGCCGGGGAGGCGGCGCGGCGGGTCGAGGGGGAGGAGGCGCTGGAGTTCGTGTCGAAGGTGTTCTGGTTCACGATGGAGTTCGGGGTGATGGGGGAGGGCGGCGCGCTCAAGGCGTACGGGGCCGGCATCCTGTCGTCGTACGGGGAGATCGAGGAGTTTCGCGGGATGGACATCCGGGAGCTGGATCTGTCCGCGATGGGGACCACGCACTACGACATCACGCACTATCAGGACGTGCTGTTCCGGGCCGAGTCCCTGCGGCACCTTGAGGACGTCGTGGGTGGCTTCTGGGAGACGTGTGACGATGACTCGATCGCGAAACTGATCGCCGTTCGCGTCTAGCGGGCTGACAGAACTTTTCGTGATAATGCTCGGGTGATCCCGGGCCGGGGGATGGCGATACCACGATTGGTGGTCGCTCTCGTCCTGATTTCTCCCCTCGTGTCCATGCCCCCGCAGGCTCCCGAGGGCGTTCGGGTTGCCGCCATGCCGGCGCCCTTCGCGTCGTCGGGCCAGCAGGCCCGGCTCAGGAGCATGGAGCCGATCTCGGCGGAGGCGCCGGTGCCGGCCCTTCCGGTCAAGGAGATCGGCAGGCGGCTCGATCGTTTCCTGGCCGGACGGCCCGGAGTGGTCACCGCGATGGTCAAGGATCTGGCGACCGGGCGGGCCTACCGCTATCACCCGGACGAGCGGCTGATCACCGCCAGCACGGCCAAGGTGCAGATCCTCATGGCGCTGCTGCTCAAGACGCCGTGGCGCAAACTGCCGAAGGCCGTACAGAACGACGCCGAGCTCATGATCCGCTACAGCGACAACCACGCGGCGGATCGGCTGTGGTCGCGGATCGGCGGGGCGGCCGGGTTCACCAGGGCCGGGAAGCGGCTGGGGCTCAAGCACACGGCGGGTGTCCCGGGGGAGTGCGTGGATCTGTACTGCTGGGGGATCACCAGGACGTCCGTGGACGACCAGGTGCGGCTGATGCGGGCGCTCGTGTCCGGCGGGGGTCCGCTCAAGAGCAAGGATCGTGCCCAGGTGCTCAAGCTGATGGGCGAGGTCGTCGACGGCCAGGACTGGGGTGTCAGCGCCGGCGCCTGCGCGGGCGATCGCGTGGCGCTGAAGAACGGCTGGCTCAAGCGGGTCTCGACCAAACGCTGGGCCACGATCAGCGTGGGCCTGATCCGGGGCGACGCCCGTGACTACGCGGTTGCCGTACTCACCGAAGGGAGTCCCGACGTGGGGTACGGCATCGCGACCGTCGAAGGCGTGGTGCGCAGGATCATGCAGTCGTTCCGGAAGTGCTCGGGCTGACCAGGCGGTAGCCCACGCCGCGTACCGTCTGGATGAGCTGGTCGTCCTCGTCGCCCAGCCGGGCGCGCAGGCGTTTGACGTGCACCGCGATCGTGTTCGTCGACGTGGTCGCCGCCGCGTGCCACACGTTGCGCATGATCTGATCGCGGGTGACCGTGCGGTCGGCGTTGCGCATCAGATACTGCAGCAGCTCGAACTCGCGCAGCGGCAGGTGCACCGCCCGGCCGCCGACACGCACCTGGTAGGCCTGCACGTCCAGCTCGACCCCGCCCACGGCCAGCAACTTGCGTGACCCGGGCGAGGCCGCCTGGATGAAGGGCAACAACTCCGGCACCCGGTAGGGCCTGGCCACGCAGGCGGCCGCGCCGGCGGCGAGCGCGCGTACCGCTTGCTCGGCGTGTCCTTCGCCGACGCCGAGCAGCACCGGCACGGCTCGCGCGAGCCGGACCGCGCGGACGAACTCCACCGCGTCGATGACCGGCAGCGTGGCCGAGACGAGCACCACGTCCGGCTGGAGTGCTCCGGCCTGCAGCAGCCCCTGTGCCCCGTCGGGTGCGCCGGTGACGGCCACGCCCTCGCGTTCGAGCGCCGTGGCCAGGTCCTCCACGATCGCGTCGTCGGGGTCGGCGATGAGCAGCACGGGCTTGGTCCTCGTGTCCCCGTTCATCGTGGATGCCGCCTGCTGTTGGGTCATCAGCCGAAGCGCCCCGTGATGTAATCCTCGGTGGCCTTCTGCGTGGGGTTGGTGAACATTCGGGAGGTCTCGTCCATCTCCACCACCTTGCCGGGCTTGCCCTGCTCTGCGAGGTTGAAGAAGGCCGTCCGGTCACTGACCCGGGCGGCCTGCTGCATGTTGTGGGTGACGATGACGATCGTGTACTGGTCCTTGAGCTTGGCCATCAGGTCCTCGATCGCCAGCGTGGAGATCGGGTCGAGGGCCGAGCACGGCTCGTCCATCAGCAGGACCTGCGGCTTGACCGCGATGGCCCGGGCGATGCAGAGCCGCTGCTGCTGCCCGCCCGACAACCCCGCGCCGGGCTTGTTGAGGCGGTCCTTGACCTCGTTCCAGAGGTTGGCGCCCTTGAGCGACTCCTCGACGACGCCGTCGAGCTGCGACTTGGCGATCCGGCCGTTGAGCTTGAGCCCGGCGGCCACGTTCTCGTAGATCGACATTGTCGGGAACGGGTTGGGGCGCTGGAAGACCATGCCGATCATCCGGCGGACGGAGACGGGCGCGACGTTGGCGGCGTACAGGTCCTCGCCGTCGAGCAGCACCTTGCCCTCCACGTGAGCGCCGGGGATCACCTCGTGCATGCGGTTGAGCGTGCGCAGGAAGGTGGACTTGCCGCACCCGGACGGGCCGATGAACGCGGTGATCGAACGGGGTTCGATGGTCATGGACACGTCTTCGATCGCCTTGTGCGACCCGTAGTACGCGTCGAGACCCGAGACCTGGATCTGCTTGGACATATCGGCGATTACCCCCTATCGGCCCCGGGAGGGCGCCCGCCACCAGGCGATCAGGCGCGCTACCAGGTTGAGCAGCATGACGATCAGGATGAGCGTGAGCGCTCCGGTCCACGCCCGGTCGATGGCGGTGTCGTTCGGCCGGCCCGCCTGGTCGAAGACGAAGAGCGGCAGGCCCATCTGCGGCCCGGTGAACGGGTCCTCGTTGATGGAGTCGGTGAAGAACACCGTCATCAGCAGCGGCGCCGTCTCGCCGGCGACCCGGGCGACGGCCAGCATGACGCCGGTCACGATGCCGGTGAACGCCGTCGGCAGGACGACCTTCACGATGGTGCGCCACTTGGCCACACCCAGCGCGTACGACGCCTCGCGCAGGTCGCCCGGCACCAGCCGGAGCATCTCCTCGGCGGATCTGACCACGGTCGGCATCATGAGGATGGCCAGCGCCATCGCGCCCGCCCAGCCGGAGAACTGGAAGCCGAGGACGAGGATCCAGAAGGCGAAGACGAAAAGGCCGGCAACGACGGAAGGGACGCCGGTCATGACGTCCACGAAGAAGCTGATGGCCCGGCTCAGCCGGCCGCCGCGGCCGTACTCGACCAGGTAGATCGCGGTGAACAGGCCGATCGGGACGGAGATGAGCGAGGCGAGCAGGACCTGTTCCAGCGTTCCGATGATCGCGTGGTAGGCGCCGCCGCCCGCGTCGCGGGCGCCGATGCCGCGCATCGAGTGGGTGAGGAACTCCAGGTCGAAGCGGGCCAGGCCGTTGGAGATGACCAGCCAGAGCACCGAGACGAGCGGCACGACGGCCAGCGCGAACGCCAGATAGACCAGGCCCTGGACGGCCTTGTCCTTGATCCGGCGGCTGGTCGAGATGTGCTCAATTGTTGTCATGCGCCGCTCCTCGCGTACTCCTTGCGGCGGTTGATGACCATGCGGGCCCCTGTGTTGACCAGCAACGTGATCACGAACAGCACGAGGCCGGAGGCGATCAGCGCGCCGCGGCCGATCTGGTTGGCCTCGCCGAAGCCGTTGGCGATGTTCGCGGCGATGCTGTTGGCGTGCGGGGTGAGGATCTCGAAGCTGATGTCGAAGGTCGCGGGGAAGATCAGCGCGACCGCGATGGTCTCGCCCATGGCCCGGCCGAGGCCGAGCATGGCGGCGCTGATGACACCCGGGCGGCCGAACGGCAACACGGCCATCCTGATCATTTCCCAGCGGGTGGCGCCGAGCGCGAGCGCGGCCTCCTCGTTCATCTTCGGCGCCTGGAGGAACACCTCGCGCGAGATGGCCGCGATGATCGGCAGGATCATGATGGCCAGCACGACAGCGCCCGCGATCATGGTCTTGCCGCCGACGGCGCCTTCACCGGCGAAGAGCGGGAACCAGCCGAAGTGCTCGTTCAGCCACTGCGACGGCGGCCGCAGCAGCGGCACCAGGAACGTCACGCCCCACAGGCCGTAGACCACGCTGGGCACGGCGGCGAGCAGGTCGATCACGTAGCCGAGCGGCGCGGCGAGGCGGCGCGGAGCGTAGTGGGAGATGAACAGCGCCACACCGATCGCGATCGGGGTCGCGATGACGAGTGCGAGGGCCGAGCTGAGCACGGTGCCGAACGCCAGCGCGCCGATGCCGAACACCTTGCTGCTGTTGGGCTCCCAGATCAGGTCGGAGAGGAAGTTGCCCTTGTTCGCCTGCAGCGCGGGGATCGCCTCGCTGATGAGGAAGACGGCGATGGCCGCCATGATCCCCAGGAGGACGACGCCGGCCGCGGTGGAGATGAACCGGAAGGGGCCTTCACCATGGCTGCGCCGCGAGGCGGGCCGGCTCGTGGCCGGCCCGCCGTCACGGGTACGAACGTTGCTCGTCATGAGGGGCTAGGAGATCGCTTCGACGGAGGCCCGGACCTTGGTGAGCAGGGTGCCCGACAGCGGGGCGTAGCCGAGCTCCTTGAGCGCGGCCTGACCCTCGTCGCTGGCGGTGTAGGTCAGGAAGCCCTTGACCAGCTTGGACTCCTCGGCCGGCAGGCCCTTCTCACAGGTGATCTCGTACGTCACCAGAACGATCGGGTAGGCGCCCGCGGTCTTGGTGCCGTAGTCGATCGACAGGGCCAGGTCGTTGCCGGTGCCCTTGATCTCGGCCGTCTCGACGGTCTTGGCCGCGCTCTCGGGGGTCAGCTCGACGAACTCGCCGGCGCCGTTGGCGACCTTGGCCTTCGAGAGCGAGGAGTTCTCGGCGTAGGAGAGCTCGACGTAGCTGATCGCGCCCTCGGTGTCCTTGACGGAGGAGGCGATGCCGTCCGAGCCCTTGGAGCCCTGGCCCTTGGCCTCGGCGGGCCACGCCTTGGCGGGCTCGTGCGGCCACTCGGCGGTGGCCTTGAGGAACTTGGTGAAGTTGTCGCTGGTGCCCGACTCGTCCGACCGGTGGAAGGCCTGAATGGGCGTGGCGGGCAGCTTGGCGTCGGGGTTGTCGGCCTTGATGGCGGCGTCGTCCCACTTGGTGATGGTGCTGTTGAAGATGCCGCCGAGCGTCTTGGGCGTGAGCTGCAGCCCTTCGACACCGGGCAGGTTGTAGACGACCGCGACGGGGCCGGTCACCATCGGGATGTTGATCGCCTTGCCGGTCTTGCACCGGGCGTCTGCCTGGGCTGGCTCGTCTTCCTTCAGCGCCGAGTCCGACCCCGCGAAGGAGATCGTGCCCTGGATGAACGACTGCACGCCCGCACCGGAGCCACTGGGCTGGTAGTTCAGCGTGACGCCGGCGTTCGCGGCCGTGAAGTTCTTCGTCCACTCGGTGATCGCGTTGGCCTGGGCGGAAGAGCCCGCGGCGTTGATCGTGCCACTCAGACCTGCGTCGTTGCCCGCGGCGGCGGTGGCGGCAGCGGTGCTGCCGGCGCTGGGAGCGGCGTTGTTGTCTGTGCCGCACGCAGCGAGGGAGAGCGCGCCGACGACGGCGACGGCGGCGAGTCGGCCTGCATACTTCACGGTTGGGTTCCTCCCACTTGGTCCTTAGTCGCCATGAAGCTATGCAGCCAAAGTGACTCAGTCCCCCAGAGTGGATGAACGGACGGTGAACGCTGCCGGTCCGCGCGCTGCACTGTCGGTCAGGTGGCGTGACCTGCGGATCTTGCCTCCACCAGGGAGTCCGGCCTGCTCCCCGTCACAATGGGGACATGACGTATCGCGTATGTGTGGTGTGCATGGGGAACATCTGCCGGTCTCCGATGGCGGAGGCGGTGCTCCGCCAGACGCTCGCCGACCGGGGGCTCGGCGGCCGGGTCGCCGTCGACAGCGCGGGGACCGGCGGCTGGCACGCCGGCGACCCCATGGACGAGCGGGCGCTCGGCATCTTGACCCAGCACGGGTACGACGGCTCCGCGCACCGGGCCCGGCAGTTTACCAAGGACTGGTTCGACCGTTATGACCTGGTGCTGGCGATGGACGGCGACAACCTGTCCAACCTGCGGCGCATGGCTCCGGCGGAGGTGGAGGTGCGGCTGTTCCGCTCGTTCGACCCGGCCGCGCCCGCGGGCGCCGAGGTGCCCGACCCCTATTACGGGGGCCGCGAGGGGTTCGAGGAGGTGCTCGGGCTGGTCGTGTCCGCCGCAGAAGGCGTGGCCGAGCACATCGCCGACGAGCTCGGCTGATGGAGCTGATCGCGGATCTCGGCTCGTCGCACGGGTGGCGGCTCCAGCGGGGCCGCCTCGACGACGGGCGCGAGGTCCTGGTCAAGGAGGGCGGCCCCGCCGAGGTGTTCGTCTCGGAGGCCGCCGGACTGCGGTGGCTCGGTGCGGCGATCGAGGTCCCGGAGGTCATCGAGGCGGCCCCCGGCCGGCTCGTGTTGTCCTGGGTACGCGAGCAGGCGCCCAGCGCCGCGGCGGCCGAGCGCTTCGGGCGGTCGCTGGCCGGGTTGCACCGCGCGGGGGCGGAGGGCTTCGGCGCGCCGTGGCCGGGGTTCATCGCCGAGTTGCCGATGGACAACGCGCCGGCCGGCGACTGGCCGTCCTTCTACGCCTCGCGGCGGGTGCTGCCCTTCCTCCGGCAGGCGTCGCTCTCCCCGGCGGACGTCGTGGCCGTCGAGCGGGCCGTGGAGCGCTTCCCCGAGGTCTCGGGGCCGCCTGAGCCGCCCGCGCGCCTCCACGGGGATCTGTGGAGCGGGAACGTGTTGTGGTCGGGCGGGGCCGCGGTGCTGATCGATCCGGCGGCCCATGGCGGGCATCGGGAGACGGATCTGGGCATGCTCTCGCTTTTCGGGCTGCCTTATCTGGACCGGGTGCTCGGGGCGTACCAGGAGGAGTTTCCGCTCGCCGAGGGGTGGCGGGCGCGGGTGCCGCTGCACCAGTTGCATCCGCTGCTCGTGCACGTGGTGCTGTTCGGCGGCGGTTACCGTGACAGCCTGATGAGCGCCGTGCGGCGGGTGCTGGCGCTTTAGGCCCTTCTCTTCCGGTACGCGCGCTGCTGGCAGGCCCGGGAGCAGTAGACGCGGGGGCGGCCCGACGTCGCGGGCTCCAGCGGGGTGCCGCATTCCTCGCAGGCCAGAGTTGCGTCACGAGTTTCGTCACGCTGCCGGACGAGGGTGTCGATGCCGTCCAGCAGCCGGCTCAGGCCGAACTCGAACGAGTCCTCCGGATGGTCCCAGCCGCCCGACGTCCACAGGCGGGAGATCGTGGGATAGCTGTTGAGGCGCTCGTAGAGCGTGTCACGCGAGCCCCACCACTCCTGCTCCGAGACGCCGCTGCGGCGCTCCTCGCGCAGAATCTCGACCAGGAGCAGCGCCTCCGCGTCGACGAACCGGGCGACCAGGCCCACGACGGCGATCACCTCGGCGGGGGTGAGCGCGGTGCCGGTCAGGGCGCTCAGCATGTGGTCGTAATGGGCGACGGCGTGGGGGCCGGGCACGTGGCGGGTGCCGCGGATCTCGGCCAGCCAGGGGTGATCGCGGCGGATCCGCCAGGCGTGCCGGGCGCAGGCGTCCAGGCGGGCGCGCCAGCCCGGCTCGCCGTGGTCGATCGGGTGCTCGGCCAAAACCTCATCGCGCATCAGGTCGACGAGCTGGTCGCGGCCGGGCACGTGGCGGTAGAGCGACATGGTGGTGAAGCCGAGCCGGTCGGCGACCTTGCGCATCGACAGGCCCGCCAGGCCCTCGGCGTCGGCCAGCTCGACGGCGGCGCGGACGATCCTGGCCACGCTGAGGCCGGGGCGCGGCTCGTGCTCCCGCTGCCGCCACAACAACTCTTCCGACATAGGCATCCTCACGTGTTTATGGTGTAATACTCGGTGTACGGCATAAACGGCAAGTCAGGGGGTCAGATGTTCCAGTTCCATGTCGCGGTGTCCGGTGACGACTCGTGGGCCGGCTCCTTGGAGCGCCCGTTCCGCACTCTTGAGCGGGCGCGGTCCGCGGTCCGCGAGGTGGACGGCGATGTCGTCGTGCACCTGAGGGCGGGCGTGCACACGCTGACGCGGGCGTTCGAGCTCGATGGCGGCGACTCGGCGGGGGAGGGGCGGCGGGTGGTCTACCAGGCGTACGGCTTTGGCACTCCCGAGCAGGAGGAGGCCGTCGTCAGCGGCGGACGGGTGATCACGGGGTGGCGGGTGGAGGACGGCGTCTGGACGGCGGACGCCGGCGGGCTCGCGGCGCGGCAGCTGCACGTGGACGGGCGCAGGGCCGCGCGCGCCTCCATCGGGGCGTTACCCGGCACGGCCCGGATGACCGACACCGGCTACGTCACCGACAGCGCCGAGCCGCGCGAGTGGACCGGCGCCGAGTTCGTCTTCCGTGGCGTCTACCCCTGGACGGAGGCGCGGTGCGGGGTGGCGGAGGTTCGCGGGGACGGCGACGCGACGGTGATCACCATGACGCAGCCGGCGTTCGGGTGGGCGCGTGAGCTGTACCGGTCCACGTGGGAGGGGCAGTCGTTCAGCGGTCCCGGGCTGCCCACACGCATCGAGAACGAGCCCGGTTTCCTGCGCGAGCCGGGCACGTTCGTGCTGGACCCCTCGCGGGGGGTCCTGAAGTATCTGCCCCGGCCCGGCGAGGACCCGTCGCGGACCCAGGTGGTCGCGCCGGCGCTGGAGACGCTGGTGCGCGTCGTGGGGACGCGGAACGTGTCCTTCAGGGGGCTGGTGTTCGCCGACGCCACCTGGCTCGGCGCGAGCCGGGGGTTCGTGCACTACCACGGCAGCGGGCACTACGAAGGGGGCGGCGTCGACACGGCTGTGCTGGGCGAGGGCAACTTTGTGACGTATCCCGTAGCATCCGTGACGATACCCGCGTGCGTCGTCTTCGAGGACACGGAGGGGGCCGAGGTGGTGGGCTGCCGGTTCACCCGGCTCGGGGCCATCGGGCTGGGGGTGTCGGGCGGGGCCGGGTTCGTGGTGCGCGGATGTGACTTCGACACGCTGTCGGCCTCGGGCATCGCGGTGTCCGGTGGTCACGAGGTCTCGATCGAGGACAACCTGGTGCGTGAGATCGGGCTGGAGTTCAGCGGGTCGCCGGGGATCGCCGTGACGGGGGTGCGGGAATGCACGGTCGCGAACAACGAGATCCGGGACGTGCCGCACTGCGGGATCGTCGTCGGGCCGGGCGAGGGGGCCCGCATCCTGCGCAACCTCACCGTGGACACCATGCGGGTGCTGGCGGACGGGGGCGGCCTCTATCTGAGCGGATCGCAGGGCGAGTCCTGGGAGAGCGCGGCGCTCGTTGCGGGGAACGTCATCGAGGACACGCGTACGCCGTACAACTTCGGGCTCTACACCGACTACGGGGCCTCGTGGCTGACGGTCGAGGAGAACGTGGTCATGCGGGCCGACAACACCGCCGTCCTCCAGGTGGCGCCGCCGCTGGAGAACGTCGTCTACCGGGGGAACTTCTGGGACGCCGATCCCGTCGGGCATGCTGATCCGCCGGGCGGGGTGACGTACGAGGGGAATGTGACGTTGACGGACGTGCATGAGCTCGACGCCGCGACCGCCGGGATCCGGTCGCGGGCCGGGCTGATCAGTCCGCGCTGACGGTTTCAGCCCGACGTCAGCGGTTCGGTCCGACGTCAGCGGTTGTCCGCGCTGACGGTTTCGGTCCGACGTCAGCGGTTGAGGCGGCCGAGGACCTGATCGTGCAGGATGCGGTTCGTGCAGACCAGGCTTCCGCCCTCCATGCTGCTCACCCCCGCGAGGTCGGTCCAGATGCCGCCGGCCTCCTCGACGATCACCGTGAGCGCCGCCATGTCCCACGGCGACAGCTCGGGCTCGGCCGACACGTCCACGGAGCCCTCGGCGACCATCATGTGCGACCAGAAGTCGCCGTACGCCCTGGTGCGCCAGCAGGCGCGGCCGAGGTCGAGGAAGTTGTCCAGCTTGCCGGCCTTCTCCCAGCCGCCGAAGCTTGAGTAGGAGAACGACGCGTCCTCCAGGACGGACACGGACGACACGCGCATCCTGGACGCCTTGGTCAGGCTCTTGCCCGTCCACGCGCCGCCCTCGGTCGCCGCCCACCAGCGGCGTCCGAGCGCGGGGGCCGAGACCAGGCCGACGACGACCTTGCCGTATTCCATGAGGGCGATCAGCGTCGCCCACACGGGCACGCCGCGTACGTAGTTCTTGGTGCCGTCGATGGGATCGATGATCCAGGAGCGGGCACCCCAGCCGGTCTTGCCGAACTCCTCGCCCACGACCGCGTCGCGTGGTCTGGCGCGGCGGAGCGTGCCTCTGATGGCCTCCTCCACCGTGCGGTCGGCGTCGCTGACCGGAGTCAGATCGGGCTTGGTGTCGACCTTGAGGTCGACCGCCTTGAACCGCCGCATGGTGAGGTCATCGGCGGCGTCCGCCATGACATGCGCGAGGCGAAGATCATCGGTATAACCCTGCACGGTCGCCCACGCTACCGCGTCGGGTATGCAGAACATCAGTGACTAACGCCCCTTTTCTGGTAACTCCTATTCCGGGTATCCAGCAAGGAGTCCCGTTTATCCCCGCGCTGCGGGGGCGGGTTTCGCCTCGGGTGGCTGGTTTGCGGCATGCCCAAATTTGCTTGGAGCTCCAGGTGGGACGCGGTTAGGGGCGTGCGGCCTGGCGGGTGGGCCGTGCCGGGTGGTCTGTTGCGGTGGGGTCTGTTGCGTGCGGTCAGGGGGCGTCGTCCGGGGCGCCTTCGCGGCTGGACAGGAGACGGCGGAGGGACTGCAGGCGGGCGAGGTCGGCGTTGCCCCCCGTCACCCAGGCGTCCAGCGCGCAGCCGTCACCCAGGTGGGTGCAGCCCTTGGGACAGTTGACGGTGACCTCGATCAGGTCGGGGAACGCCGCCAGGACCGTCTCCACCGACACATGGGCCAGGCCGAAGCTGCGCACACCCGGGGTGTCGATGATCCAGCCGCCCTCCGGAAGCTCCAGGGCCACGGCCGAGGTGGAGGTGTGACGGCCACGGCCGGTCACCGCGTTGACGTGGGACACGGCTCGGTTGGCGTCCGGAACCAGGGCGTTGACCAGGGTGGACTTGCCGACGCCCGAGTGGCCGACCAGGACGCTGAGGCGGCCGGTCAGCCGATCGCGGAGCTCCTCCAGGGAGCCGCCCTTGTGGACGACGACATGGGAGACGCCCAGCGGCTCGTACTGGGCGATGAGCTCGTCAGGCGGGGCGAGGTCGGCCTTGGTGAGGCAGAGCAGGGTGTCGATCTCGGCGTCGAAGGCCGCGACCAGAATCCTGTCGATCATGCGGGGGCGGGGCGGCGGGTCGGCCAGGGCCGTCACGATGACGAGCTGGTCGGCGTTGGCCACGACCGGGCGTTCGATGCCGTCGGTGTCGTCCGTGTCGTCGGCCGAGCGGCGGAGCATCGAGGTGCGGGGCTCCACGCGCACGACCCTGGCCAGGGTGTCCGGACGGCCGGAGACGTCGCCGACCAGGGAGACCCTGTCTCCCACGACGATGCCCTTGCGGCCCAGCTCGCGAGCCTTCATGGCGACCACGAGGCGGCGCTGCGACGCCTTGCGCTTCTGGGCCGAGCCCTTGGCGTCGGGTTCGATCAGCGTCGTGTAGCGGCCACGGTCGACGGCCACCACGAAACCCTCGATGGCGTCCTCGTGCGCAGGACGGAGCCGGGTCCGTGGCCGGGAGCCCTTGCCCGGTCTGACCCGTACGTCGTCCTCGTCGTACTCCCGCTTTCTCAGCGGTCTGCTCCCATGCGCTCGCTTACCTTCCATGACGGATGAGTTTTTGCCGGTGGCGTGGGCCAAGCACGTCGTCGAAGCGTCTTGGCGTCGGCCGGGGTGATCCTCGTCGTAGGCCGCCGCCGGGCCGGTGGTCCGGACGGCCGGTGGGCCCTGGTTCCGGGTGCCTGGCGGCCCCGGGCTCCGGTGGTCTGCAGATCGTGCGTTGACAGGTGGGCAGCGCGCCAGCACGCGCCGCCCACCTCGGAAGTGCCCGGCGCGACCCCCATGAAACCAGGGGCTGTCGCCGCCGGGAGGCGGGTTTCGGTCATCGGGGCGCCAGCATCGCCGTCCACATCTGGACGAACTCTGGCAGGGTTTTGGCGGTCGTCGCGATGTTCTCCACCGCCACGCCGGGCACCGCGAGGCCGATCACGGCGCCGGCCGTGGCCATGCGGTGGTCGTCGTAGCTGCGGAAGGTGCCGCCGTGCAGCGGGCGGGGACGGATGATCAGGCCGTCCTCGGTCTCCTCGGCGTCTCCGCCCAGGCGGTTGATCTCGGTGGCGAGCGCGGCCAGGCGGTCGGTCTCGTGGCCGCGCAGATGGCCCACGCCGCGGATGCGGCTCGGCGTGCTCGCGAGCGCCGCGAGGGCCGCGATGGTGGGGGTCAGCTCGCCCACCTCACGCAGGTCGGCGTCGATGCCGAGGATCGCGCCCGTGCCCGTGACCACGAGGTCGGTCGTGCCCGGCCCACCGCCACCCGCCGGCGCGCCGCCGTCGTGGGAGACGCGGTCGGTGGCGCGGGGGGCGTGAGCGGTGCGGCCGGTGGCACCGCTGTCGTGGGACGCGCGGTCGGTGGCGTCGCGGCCGGTTGTGGCGGACGGCGGGGCGGAGGCAGGCGTGGCCGCGCGGGTGACCGTGGCGCCCATGCTCGTCAGGAGGCCGCGCAGGGCGTCGCCGGCCTGAGTGGTCTCCAGGGGCCAGGACGGGATCGTGACCGTGCCGCCGGTGACGAGCGCCGCGGCCAGGAACGGGGCCGCGTTGGACAGGTCGGGCTCCACCGTCATGTCCCTGGCCGCGATCGGGCCCGGCTCGACCCGCCACACGTGGCGCTCGCTGTCGTCGACCGTGACGCCCGCCGCCCTGAGCATCTGCACGGTCATCTCGATGTGCGGCTGCGACGGCACCGGCGGCCCCACGTGGCGGATCGTGACGCCCTTCTCGAACCGCGCCGCCGTCAGCAGCAGGCCCGACACGAACTGCGACGATCCCGAGGCGTCCAGCGTCACCTCGCCGCCCGTCAGCGGCCCGCTGATCGTGAACGGCAGCGCGTCGTTGTCGACCCGTGCCCCCAGCGAGCGCAGGGCGTCGAGGATGGGCCCCATCGGGCGCTTGCGGGCGTGCGGGTCGCCGTCGAAGGCGACGGGGCCGTCGGCCAGGGCGGCCATCGGCGGGACGAAACGCATGACCGTGCCCGCCAGGCCGGCGTCGATGCCGGCGCCGCCGCGGATCGGGCCGGGCGTCACCTGCCAGTCGACCCCGGCCGCGCTCTCGCCGGTGGCCGTCAGCGTCGTGCCGAGGGCTCGCAGCGCCGCTGCCATGAGGTCCGCGTCGCGGCTGCGCAGCGCCCGGCGCACGGTGCCGGGGCCGTCGGCGAGGGCTGCGAGGAGCAGCGCGCGGTTGGTCACCGACTTGGAGCCGGGCAACGGGACGGTGGCGGTGACCGGGGTGGTCGCCGTAGGCGCGGGCCAGAGCGGAGCGGGCATGGTCAAAGACTACTGGCCGTGGTCCTGCGGGGCCGCAGCCTGTGGACGAGGGCTCAAGGGTTGCGCAGCCTGTGGATGACAGCTCTAGGGTTGCGGAACCTGTGGATGACGGCTCTCGCGTTGGGGAATCTGTGGACGACGGGTTCTGTGGTCGCCGCCGGCGGGCGACTTCGGTCAGTGGGGCCGACATGCGGGCAGGAGCCGTACGTGGCAGTGTGGGGTCATGTGCGGTAGATACGCGTCGGCGCGCAAGAAGCACGAGCTGCTCGAGGAGTTCCAGGTCGAGCAGGACGGCGACCCCGACAAGGAGCTCGGCGCCGATTACAACGTCGCGCCGACCAAGAACGTCTACGCGGTCCTGAGCCGGGTGCCCAAAGAAGCCGAGCGGGCGGTGCGGCAGCTCAGGATCGTCAAGTGGGGGCTGGTCCCCGTCTGGGCCAAGGATCCGTCGATCGGCTCGCGGCTGATCAACGCCAGGGCGGAGACGCTGGCCGAGAAGCCGTCGTTCCGCCAGGCGTTCGCCAAGCGCAGGTGCCTGCTCCCGGCCGACGGCTACTTCGAATGGATGCCGGTCGAAGGCGAAAAGAAGAAGAAGCAGCCGTACTTCATCCATCCGGAGGACGGCGGGGTGCTGGCCATGGCGGGCCTGTACGAGTTCTGGAAAGACCCGTCACGCGACGACGACGATCCGCTGAAATGGCTGGTCACCTGTACGGTCATCACCACCGACGCCGAGGACGACCTCGGCCGCATCCACGACAGGATGCCCATGATGATCGAGCGGGAGCGCTGGGCCGAGTGGCTCGACCCCGGACTCACCGACACGGGGCAGGCGTCGGGGCTGCTGGTGCCCGCCGAGGCGGGCCGGCTCACGGCGCACGCGGTGTCGACCGATGTCAATAACGTCCGGAACAATGGCCCCGACCTCATCAAACCGCTACCTGAAGCAGAGGAAAGCGCCCTTTCGTAAAGGTGTAAGAGGCGCAGTAAGTGGGCATCCGGTGAGGAAAGCGATGCATCCGTTTACTCGGGGTCACCGCCAAATTGCCCCTAATTGCACCGGGCGGGACCTCCGGGGAGTCCTAGCCGCGGGCTGCCCTCATTTACCCGGAGGTGCGGATTCGTGGACGTCACGACCGCTCGTGAGCGGCTCGAAGACATGCTCGTCGAACTGGATCGCTCGATCGGGGTCCTCCAAGGTGACCCCGTCGCCATCCGCGAGCACTCGGCGGCGGACGCAGGCTCTGACCTGACCGACGCCGATCGCGTTCAAGCCATGCTGACCGTGGCGACCTCGCAGCGCCGTGCGGTGATCGAGGCGATCAAACGCGTCGAGGAAGGTGTGTACGGGAACTGCGTCGACTGCGGCAACGCCGTGCCCGAAGGGCGGCTGGAGGCGCGTCCCGAGGCCGCGCGGTGCGTACAGTGCCAGGGCAAGCGGGAGCGCCGGCGGTAGGAGCGCGGACGCCGCCGCCCACGAAGATCGGCGGCTCGGCTCCCACCGGCCGGCGGACACGCCGCGCCCAAGGCGCGTCTTTGGCGTGCCCGCATCAGGGCGAGGCGCGACGGCGGCCTGCCGCGAGAGCTCAGCTCTTGCGGCAGCTCGCCACGAGATGGATGCCGACCGTGTCGTCGTCGTCGGGATGGGCTTCGAGTTCGGTGCGCACCAGATAGGACATGGCCCGCGTGTCGGACCCGAGCAGGTGGTCCACCGTGGACGGCGACAACACGGTCCGCGGCCGCACCCACTCCACCTCCAGCCCGGCGCCCATCAGCAACTCGCGTAGCTGCGCGCTGCTGAAGCACCGCGTGATGCTGCCGTCCGGCCACGGCACGAGCATCACCTCACCGGTCTGCCGCAGGTGCTGCCACTGCTCCTGCTCGGCCAGGATCGCCATGCCGAGCACCAGCGAGTCGACGCACACCAGCGCCCGCCCGCCGGGCCGCAACACCCGGGCCACGTCGCTCATCGCCGACTCGGCCATCAGCTCGATCGACATCGCGCGCTCTTCCGCGACCACCGCGTCCACGCTCGCGTCGGGCAGGAAGGCCAGGTCGTCGGAGCGTACGTGGCGGACGAGGTCGGCGTCGCGCAACTGGGACTGACCGTCCACGGCCCCGCGGAAGTCGACCACCTCGATCACCCGGTGCCCCGCCCTGGCCGCCTGGCCGGACCAGCGCCCGCGCCCGCCCGAGAGGTCGAGAATCGTGGAGGGGGCGTCGGGAAGCCAGCGGTTCAGTTGTTCGGCGGCGACGGCGCGGTAGAAGGTCCAGTACGGCCCGAGCGTCCCTGAGCCGTTCAGTTCCTCGGCCGGAATGGGCAGCACACGCGACTCCTGAGTCCGGAAAAAGGGCTACCAGCCGGTACGTATGACGTTCCCCGCACCGGGTCCTTCGTACCTTCTATCTTGCGGGAACAGACAAGGGCGCGGGTGTGTTGCGACGAGCATGCTCACATTGGCCGACCCCCTCCCCGCTGACCGAGTGGTCGGAGGCCAGCGGGTATCCTCCCCTGAGTACGGTGTTCCGCCACAGCCGGCCACCGGTGATCTTAGGGGGGTGGGTCCGGTGCCCGCGACAGACGCGGAGACGCTGGAGCAGCGGAGCGAGCGATTCGAGCGCGACGTCATGCCGTATCTCGAACAGCTCTATTCCGCCGCGCTCCGGATGACCCGGAATCCCGCGGACGCAGAGGATCTGCTACAGGAGACCTTCGCCAAGGCGTTCGCCTCATTCCACCAGTTCCAGCAGGGCACGAACCTCAAGGCGTGGCTCTACCGGATCTTGACCAACACTTTCATCAACAGCTACCGCAAGAAGCAGCGCGAGCCGAAGCAGTCGGGCACCGAGGAGATCGAGGACTGGCAGCTCGCCCGCGCCGAGTCCCACACCTCGAGCGGCCTGAAGTCGGCCGAGGTCGAGGCGCTGGAGCACCTGCCCGACGGGGACATCAAGCAGGCGCTCGCGGCGTTGCCCGAGGAGTTCAGGATCGCGGTCTACCTGGCCGACGTCGAAGGCTTCCCCTATAAAGAGATCGCCGACATCATGGGCACTCCGATCGGTACGGTGATGTCGAGGTTGCACAGGGGACGCAGGCAGCTCCGGGGCCTCCTTGAGGACTATGCCCGCGGGCGCGGCCTGGTCCCGGCGGAGGGATCGAAATGAGCTGTGGCAAGCCGCATGACACCGACTGTCGCGACGTGCTCGACAAGGTCTACGCCTATCTCGACGGCGAGCTGACCGAGAACACCGTCGTCGAGATCCGCGTGCACCTCGACGAGTGCAGCCCGTGCCTGAAGGAATACGACCTCGACATGGCGGTCAAGGCGCTCGTGGCCAAGCACTGCGGCTGCGACCCGATCCCCGCGGATCTGCGCGCCAAGGTGCTGGCCCGCATCGCGCAAGTACGGGCCGATCTCGCCGACTAGGATTCACCCCATGCGCGTGTTGGTCACCGGGGGTGCCGGGTTCATCGGTTCGAATCTCGTCGATCGTCTGCTCGCGGACGGGCACGACGTCGACGTGGTCGACGATCTGTCCTCCGGGCGCAGGGAAAACCTGGCCGGGGCCGCCGGGAGCGACCGGTTCAGGCTGCACGTGCTCGACGTGCGCGATCCCGCGCTGATCGGCCTGGTGACCGAGCTGGGGCCGGAGGTCATCTGCCACCTGGCCGCGCAGATCAGCGTGCGCAAGAGCGTGGCGGATCCGGTGCACGACGCCCGGATCAACGTCGAGGGCACCGCGTCCGTGCTCACCGCGGCCCAGCAGGGGCACACGCGCAAGGTGGTGTTCGCCTCGTCCGTGGCCGTCTACGGCAGGCCGGCCACGATCCCGGTGCCCGCCGACGCCCCCACCGACCCGCGCTCGCCGTACGCCGCCTCGAAGCTGAGCGGCGAGACCTACCTGGCGACCTTCCGCGCCCTGCACGGCATCGAATACACCACGCTGGTGCTCTCCAACGTCTACGGCCCGCGCCAGTCGCCGGAGGGCGAGGCCGGAGTGGTGTCGATCTTCACCGACGCGCTGCTCAACGGCACGCCCACGGTCCTCTACGGCGACGGCACCCAGACCCGCGACTACATCTTCGTCGACGACGTGGTGGACGGCTTCGTCCGGGCGTGCGGCCAGCGGGGCGACGGCCGCAGGTTCAACCTCGGCACCGGCATCCAGACCACCGACCGGCGCCTGCACTCGCTGATCGCCGACGCGGCGGGCGCGCAGGACAAGCCGGGGTTCGCGCCGCCGCGCCTGGGCGACCTGCCCGCGATGTCGGTCGATCCGGTGCCCGCGCACGACGGGCTCGGCTGGGAGCCGCGCACCGACCTGCCCACCGGGGTGAAGAAGACCGTCGAGTGGGCCCGCGAAGCATCGCGATAGGTAGTTGGTTGATTACGCTTTGCTTGCGATTTCCCACTCCGCCCATGCGGCCACGTCGTCTTCTGTAGCGTGAACCCCAGAAGTCGACGTGGAGGCATGGGGATGTTGAAGGTTGGGGCCGCCTGGCTGCTCACGGCCATGGTGCTGATCACTGTGGTCACGCCGATCGGCAGAGCGGTTCCGCCCGGGGTGTCCTGGACCTGATGTCCGTGGGGGGCCGCTATGCGTGATCTGCCGTGGCCCGCGAGGGTCTATCTGGTCGCCGTGATCGGCGCGGCGGCCGCTCTTCTCGCGCGCAGTGTGATCACCTCCGGCGCCCCGGTGGCCCCGGAGGACCTGGACGTCCTGCTCGTGCTCGCGCTGCTGTTCCTGGTGTGCGAGTCGATGCCGACGCTGCTCAACGTGGAGCAGTTCGCGGTGTCGGTGAGCTTCTCCGCCTCGCTCGCGGCCGTGGTCCTGATCGGGCCCGACGGCGCGGCGCTGGTGGGGCTCACCGCGGTGCTGAGCGTGCGGCCGGGGCTGCCGCTGGTCAAGCGGCTGTTCAACGGCGCCCAGTTCGCCATCTGCGGCTACGTGGCCGGATGGGTCTACGAGTCGCTCGACGGCAAGGTCGGCGTGCCGCAGGTCAACGCGTTCGACGACCTCATCGGCCCCTACGCCGCGGCCACCGCGGTGTTCGTGCCGCTCAACATCGTGCTCACGCTGACCATGATCGGGCTGGCCACGCACGTGCGGGCCACCGAGGTGCCGATGCGCGGCATGGCGCAGTTCCTGCTGTCCTATCTGGGTTACGGCACGTTCGGGCTGCTGGTGGCCGGGCTCTGGGCGACCGTGCAGTCGATCTCGGCGGTGCTGGTGCTGCTGCCGCTGTTCGTGGCCCGGTGGGCGTTCGGCCAGTATCACGCGCAGCAGCGCTCGTACGACGCCACGATCGCCGCCCTCTGCCAGGCCGTGGAGACCAAGGACTACTACACCAGGGGCCACTGCACCCGCGTCTCCACCGCCTCCTCCATGATCGCTCACGAGATCGGCATGGGGCCCGAGCGGGTCAGGGCGATCCGCTACGCGGGCATGCTGCACGACGTGGGCAAGCTCGGCGTGCCGACCAAGGTGCTGCAGAAGGACGGCCCGCTCACCGAGGAGGAATACGCCGCCATCCAGCTCCATCCGATGCGCGGCCTGGAGATCGTGCGGGGCATCGGCTTCCTCGACGAGGCCTACGCCGGGATCATGCACCACCACGAGAAGCACGACGGCACCGGCTACCCGATGGGGCTGGCGGGCGACGAGATCCCCGAGTTCGCGAAGGTCATCGCGGTGGCCGACGCGTTCGACTCGATGACCTCCGACCGCTCCTACCGGGGGGCCAGGCCCGTCGGCGAGGCGGTCGCCGAGCTGCGCAAGACCGCGGGCACCCACTTCGACCCGGTCATGGTGGCGGCCTTCATCCGCGCGCTGGAGCACGATCCGTGGCAGCCGCCGCGCCGTGTCGACTCGCCGCCGCCCGACGAGACCCCGATCAAGGACCACGATGACCCGACCATGCCGATCCAGGTCGTGACGGGGCCATGACCACCGCGGAGCGCGTCAGAGGCACCACCGAACGATCGATGAACACCGTCCTGCGCCGGCTCGACTCGGGGCAGCTCCTGCTGATCGGCGCGGCCGGGCTGGTGGCCATCGCGGGCGTCGCCCACACCGCCGCCGTCGGGCTCGACCACCCGGAGATCGCCCTCGGGTTCGGGGCGCTGATCGCGGTCGGCGAGCTGGCCAGGCTCACCATGCCGGGCAACAGGGAGGTGGCGCCCATCGGCGCCGCCGCCGCGCTCGGCTACACCCTGCTCCTCGATCTCAGCCAGAACCAGCTCTACCACTCCGCGCTTCAGGTCGTCGCCGTGATCGCGGTCGGCATGATCGCGGGAGCGCTCCCGCACCTGGCCGTGGGCCGGCCGCCGCGCCTGGATGCGATGGCCCGGCGGCTGCTCACCGGCGCCCTGCTGGCCTTCGCCTTCCGCCCGCTGGCCGACCCCCTCTACGACCTCACCAAGGCGCCCACGAGCACCTGGTGGCCGGCGCTCGCGGTGATGGTCGCGCTCATCGCGATCACCCTGCTCATCGACGTGCTGATCGCCGCGCTGCTGCGGGCCGAGCAGGTGCGCACGGCGTTCAGGGTGGCCGTCCGCGACGAGATCAACATGGCCTTCCCGCTGGGCGCCGCCGTGGCCTCGTCCGGCGTGCTGCTCGCGCTGGCCACGCACAGCATGGACCTGGTCGCCCTGCTGGTGTTCGCCGCGCCGCTGCTGGTCACGCAGGTGGCCTTCCGCAAGTACGCCGGGATCCGCGCGACCTACCTGCAGACCGTCCGCGCCCTGTCCCGGGTCACGGAGGTCGGCGGCTACGTCGAGCCCGGCCACTCGCGCCGGGTCAGCCGGTTGGCCGTGGCGATCGGCAGGGAGCTCGGCATGGCCGAGCCCGAGCTGCTGGAGCTGGAGTACGCCGCGCTCATGCACGACATCGGCCAGCTCTCGTTGCGCGACCCGATCCCCGGCGGCGCCACCGTGCTGACCGAGCCCGAGCAGGCCCGCCGCATCGCCGAGCTGGGCGCCGAGGTGATCAGGCAGACGGGCGTGCTCGATCGGGTGGCCGAGGTGGTCAGGCGGCAGTGCGACGCGATCAGCGACGACCCGCCGCTGTCGAGCCGCATCATCAAGGTCGCCAACGCCTATGACGATCTGGTGGGCCCCTCCACCGATCGTGACCGGGCGGGGGCGGCGCTCGAACGGGTCCGGGTGTCCGCCGGCAGCGCCTACGATCCCCATGTGATCGACGCGCTGGGCCGCGTGATCGACCGCGGCCGGGTCTAAGGCGGACAAGCCGTTCCAGATCGTGCGAGCCCGTCGCCGACCTGTCGCGTCCAGGTCGTGCAAGCCGGTCGCCGATCGGTCGGCGTACAAGGCCGTCGCCGATCTGTTGCGGTTTCTCCTGTTCGCTTTTGTGGGGTTCCTACAGATCGTGCTCGTTCGATCGGTGGCTTCGGGCGAAGGGGGCAGGGCGTCGGCGGTCATAGGGTGGGCGGGTGCTTACTGAGACGCTCGGACCCGTTCTGATCGCCAACCGAGGGGAGATCGCCCGGCGGATCATCCGCACGGTCCAGCAGATGGGGCTGCGCGCCATCGCCGTGCACTCGGAGGCCGACGCCGGCCTGCCGTTCGTCCGCGAGGCCGACGAGGCCGTGCTGATCGGCCCCGCCAGTCCCGCGCAGAGCTATCTGGACGCCGGGAAGGTGCTGGCGGCCGCCCGCGCCACCGGCGCGAAGGCGGTGCATCCCGGCTACGGGTTCCTCTCCGAGAACTCCGCGTTCGCCAGGGCCGTCATCGACGCCGGGATGGTGTGGATCGGGCCCGCGCCGGAGTCCATCGACAGGATGGGCGACAAGATCAACGCCCGCAACCTCATGGAGGACGCCGGCGTGCCGGTCGCCGCGGGCACCCGCGAGCCGGTGAGCGACCTGTCGCAGGCGCTGAAGGCCGCGGAGTCCATCGGCTACCCGGTCATGGTCAAGACCGCGGGCGGCGGCGGTGGCATCGGCATGAGCGTCGCCCACGACGACGAGGGCCTGGCCAAGGCGTTCGAGCAGGCGGCGCGGGCGGCGGCCAGGTTCACCGGGGGCGACGCGCTGGCCGGTCCCGCGGTGCTGATCGAGCGCTACATCGAGCGGGCCAGGCACGTCGAGGTGCAGATCCTCGGCCTGCCCGACGGCCGCGTCGTGGCGCTGGGCGAGCGCGACTGCTCGGTGCAGCGCCGCCACCAGAAGGTCGTCGAGGAGTCCCCGTCCCCCGGCATCACGCCCGAGCTGCGCGAGCGCATGCTGGCCGCCGCGGTGCGGGCCGGCGAGGCCGTCGGCTACCTGGGCGCCGGCACCGTGGAGTGCCTGGTCGACGCCGACAAGCAGGACTTCGTGTTCCTGGAGATGAACACCAGGCTGCAGGTGGAGCATCCGGTCACCGAGCTGGTCACCGGGCTCGACCTGGTGGAGCTGCAACTGCGCGTGGCCGCGGGGGAGAGCCCCGAGGTGCGGCCCGCGGTCGCGGGGCACGCGATCGAGTTCCGGGTGTACGCCGAGGACCCCCAGCGGTTCCTCCCCGGACCTGGCAAGATCACGACGTGGGACGAGCCGACCGGCGGCGGCATCCGCGTGGACTCGGGTTACGAGACGGGCAACACCGTCACCCCGTTCTACGACCCGCTGCTGGCCAAGCTCTGCGTCTATGGTGAGAGCCGGGCCGACGCGCTGGAGAAGGGGCGCAAGGCGGTCGCCGGGTTCACCGTTGAGGGTCCCAAGAACAACCTGCCATTCTGTGCGGAGTTGCTGGAGAACGCGGAGTTCGTCACCGGTGACTACGACACGGGCCTGGTCTCGCGGATGCGCGCCTAGGGTGAGAAGATCAATGAAAGAGGGGAGTCGCGGTGGCTGAGGTACGCGCCGAGATGGTGGCGAACGTGTGGAAGGTCGTCGTCAGCGAGGGCGACACCGTCTCCGACGGCGACATGCTGGTCATCCTCGAGTCGATGAAGATGGAGATCCCGGTGCTCGCCGAGGACGACGGCGTGGTGACCCAGCTCAAGGTGGCCGAGGGCGACGTGATCCAGGAAGGCGACCTGATCGCCGTCATCGAGTAGCCCGGGCCAGGAACTTGGCACGGTCGACGACGATCCGCTCGATCGTGCCCCGGCCCACGACGGCGTGCTTGTCGTGGGCCTCGACGGCGAAGACCAGCCGCCGGCCGTCGACCTCGACGAGTTCGACGCCGACCTGTACATGGGTGCCCAGGGGGCTGGCGGCCAGGTGTTCGAGCTCGACCCTGGTGCCCACGGACGTCTCACCCGGCGCGAGATGCTGCTCGACGGCGCGCACGCTGGCCGCCTCGGCCAGCGCGAGCAGCCGGGGGGTGGCGAGCACGGGCACGTCGCCGCTGCCGATCTTCTTGGCGGTGTCCTCCATCTCGACCATGATCATGAGTTGGGCGCGGAGACCGGGAACGAGCGTCATGGAATCAGCCTACGGTGGGCCGCGTTGCGTACTGATGCGGCCGCCGACTTCCCGGAAACGCGGACAAAGGCGGGCTGCAGGCCGCAGGATAGAGTTTGTACGGCTTAAGGCATTTGAGTGGCATGTGAGACAGGTGAGTCGTACACTCTCTGAGTTCCGTGACCACTGTGTTACCTCACCGCGACAAAACTTCGCTTTGTTGGAGATCCGCGGGGTGGCAGAGGTTGCTGACATAGGGGGGTTACGGGGGAGTCATGGTGGCTCAAGGGACGACGCTGGCGGGGCGGTATCGGCTTGATACCCGCATCGGCGCCGGCGGCATGGGCGAGGTGTGGCGGGGCGAGGACATCGTGCTCGCGCGCACCGTCGCCGTCAAGGTGCTGCTTCCCGGCCGTATGGAGGACCCCGGGTTCGTCGCTCGCTTCCAGGCCGAAGCACGGGCGATGGCGACGATCAACCACTCCGGTGTCGTAGACGTCTACGACTACGGCGTCAGTGGCGACACCGTCTACCTGGTGATGAAGTTCGTCGACGGCGAACCGCTCGACCGGCTGCTGGCCCGGCTGGGCCGGATCCCGCCGCAGGCGGCCATGGAGCTGATCGCGCAGGCGGCCTCGGCCCTGCAGGCGGTACACGATCGGGGGATCGTGCACCGTGACGTCAAGCCGGGCAACCTGCTGGTCCAGCGTGACGGCACGCTGGTTTTGACCGACTTCGGCATCGCCCGCTCCGACCTGGCCAACCGGCTCACCGACGCCGGCATGGTGCTCGGCACGGCGGCCTACTGCGCTCCTGAGCAGGCCGAAGGCGCTCCCGTCACGCCCGCGGTCGACATTTACGCGCTCGGCGTGGTCGCGTACGAGTGCCTGGTGGGGCAGCGGCCGTTCGACGGCGACAGCGCGGTCACGATCGCGCTCAAGCACATCCGTGAGGCTCCGCCACCCCTGCCCGCCGACATCCCTCCTCCGGTGCGCACGCTGGTGGAGATCGCGCTGTCGAAGGATCCGGCGCGGCGTTACCCGACGGCCAAGGCCATGAGCGACGCGGCTCGCGCGATCGCCAACGGCCAGGTGCCCGCGGTTCCCGAGCCGCCGGCGACCGGGGTCACGATGGCGCCGCCGCCGGCGGCGTACCAGCAGGGGCCGCAGCAGGGCGGCGGGCAGTACGCCTACCAGACCGGCGCGCACATGGCGCAGGAGGACACCTCGGTGTCCGAGCGGCGCGGCAGCCGCCGCGCCGCCAAGGCGCCGCGCAGGACCGGGCTGATCGCGGCCATCGCCGCGGCGGTGGTGCTCGGCGCGGGCGCGGGCGCGATCGCCCTGACCGGCATGACCACCCAGCAGTCGCCGCAGATCACTGAAACGCCTGCGGGCAACGCGAGCAACGGCAAACCAACGCCCAGGACGACAAAGCCCAAGCCCAGCACCCCCAGACCGGATCCGCGGACGGAGGAGCCCGAGCCGACCTTCACGAGGACGCAAGAGGTCGAGACGGAGGAGCCGGACGAGTCGCCCACGCCCACGCCTACGGTGACCAAGCCGACGCCGAGCAAGACCCCGTCGGGCACCCCCTCGCCGACGGTCAAGAAGGTGCTCGTGCCCAAGGTGGTCGGGATGCCGTTCCTGGCAGGTCAGGAACGCATCCTGGCGGCGGGCTTCGAAACCAACCTCGACGACCAGACCAACACCTCCAACGGCATGCGGTGCGGGACGATCCTCAAGACCACGCCCGCCGGCGGCGCGTCCCTGGAGGCGGGCAAGACGGTCACGCTGGTCGTCATCGACGGCGTCTGCCCCGACGCCTCGCCGACTCCCAGCCCGACCGCCACGCCCAAGAAGTCGTAGCTCACACCCCCGTGGTGTTGCGGGGGTAGGCGACCTGCGGGTCGGTCGCGATGTTGACCATGTAGGGGATGCCGGAGTCGAAGGCCCTGCGCAGTGCGGGGCCGATCTCCGACGGCTTGGTGACCAGCTCGCCGCCGCCGCCGAGCGCGGTCACGACCTGGTCGTAGCGGCACTGCGGCTGCAGCTCCGCGGCGACGTCGTAGCCGTACAGGAGCTGCATGGGGTGCTTCTCCAGGCCCCAGATGCCGTTGTTGCCGCAGATCATGACGACCGGGAGACGGTGGCGGACGAGGGTGTCGACGTCCATCAGCGAGAACCCGGCCGCGCCGTCGCCGAGCAGCAGCACCACCTGCGAGGACGGCCGGGCCAGCCGGGCGGCGATGGAGTAGCCGAGGCCGGTGCCGAGGCAGCCGTACGGGCCCGGGTCGAGCCAGTTGCCGGGCTGCTTGGGCTCGACGTACTTGCCCGCGTAGGAGACGAAGTCGCCGCCGTCGCCGATGACCACGGCGTCGTCGGCCAGCACCTTGCCCAGCTCGCCGTAGACGCGCATCGGGTGGATCGGGTCGGAGTCGGAGGCCAGCAGCCCGGCGTCGCCGGCGATGGCCGCGGTGGCCGCGTCCGACAACGTGGTGATCCAGGAGGCGTAGGCGTCGGGCTTGACCCCGGCGTCGCCGCAGGCCGCGCCGAGGCTCCAGAAGACCACCGAGAGGTCCCCTGCGGCGGAGGCGGCGGGCCGCATGTGCGTGGCGAGCTGCGAGGGCGCGTCGGCGATGTGCACGACGCGGGCCGGCGGCGACCCGTCCTTGCCGCCGAACCAGCCGTAGCCCAGGCGGAAGTCGAGCGGCGTGCCGATCACGATGACCAGGTCGGCCTGTGCGAAGGCGAGCCCGCGGGCGCGGGTGACGAGCAGCTCGTGGCCGGCGGGCAGGATGCCGCGGCCCTGGCCGTTGGGGATGACCGGCAGGCGCCAGGTCTCCGCGAAGTCGCGGGCGGCCTCCTCGGCGCGGTCCATCCACACGTCCGAGCCGTAGACCAGCACAGGACGCCGGGCCTCGGCGAGCAGCCGGGCGATGCCGGCCACGTCGTCGGGGTCGGGTTCGAGCGGCGAGGGCGTCTGCGTCTGTGCCTCGTGCGTCGGCGAAGGGGAGAACAGGTGATCCATGTAGAAGTCGAGGAAGACCGGGCCGCGATGCGGCGCGATCGCCGTGCGGAAGGCCGTCTCGACGTCCTGGCCGATCGACTCGGCGTCGCTCGCGGTGAACGACAACTTGGTGATCGGTTCGAGCAGCGGCGGGTGGTCCATCTCCTGGAGGGCGCCGCTGCCCCAGCGCGACGCGGGCGCCCGCCCGCCCATCACGACCACCGGGGAGCCGTTGAAGTGGGCGGTCGCGACGCCGCTGACGCCGTTGGTGATGCCAGGCCCGGCGGTGAGCACGGCCAGGCCGGGTTTTCTGGTCAGCCGGGCGGTCGCCTCGGCGGCGAAGACCGCGCTCTGCTCGTGGCGTACGTCGAGGATGCGCAGGTCCTCGTGCACCGCGCCGTCGTACAGCGGGAAGACGTGCCCGCCGGACAGGGTGAACATGGTTTCGACGCCATAGGCCTTGGACACGGTGACGGCGGCGTCACCGGCGTGCTTCGCAGACTCCATGCCGGGAACTTACCAATCAGTCACAAGAGTAAACAGAACTTGGGCTGCGACGGGCCGCCGGCTAACAACACACGGTCACGGAACCACCCGGGGCCTTCGCGGTCACCTTCCTGGGGGAGGCAGGGTCCTTGTCGACGTCGATGGTGGCGTTGGCGGCCTCCGTCGTCAGGTCGTAGGCATGGGGCGGCAGGATCACGGTGACGTCGCCCGTGGTCCGCACGACCGCCCTGACGCTCGTCGGCGGGCTGACGAACGTCACGTGCACGTTGCCGGAGCCGACCTCCACGTCGGCCGCGTCGCCCCCGAGCTCCTCGGTGAAGACGTCGCCCGAGCCGCTGCGCGCCCAGACGTCGCCGGTGATGTCGCGGGCCAGGATGTTGCCGGAGACGGAGGTCAGGCGCACGTCGCCGAAGACGTCGCTGACGGCCAGGTCGCCGCCGGTCGTGCCGGCCTCGACACTGGTCTCCGACGGCACGAGGAGCAGATAGTCGGCCTGGCAGAGGGGGCCGTCCGGCTGGTCGTAGCCGGGGCAGACCGCCTCCAGCCGCAGGGTGCCGGTGCCGGCGTCCCAATCCTCGGAGACGGTGGGCCGGTCCCGCGACCAGCTCAGCGTCCGCTGGAGGAGCAGCTCGCCCGCCTTGCCGCGGATGACGACCACGTTCACCTGGCCCTTGTCGGCCCGGACGGCGAGCCGGTCCCGCGTGAACGGGATGGACCTCTCGGAGACCTCCTCCGGCGTCCTGGCCCGGCCGATCCCCTGCCAGATCAGCGCCGTGGACAACACCAGCGCGAACACGGTGACCAGCGCGCCCGCGGTCAGCCAGGCCGCTCTCATGACAGGCTCCTGATCTTGAGGAACTGGAGCACGGCCAGCACACGCCGGTGGTCGCCCTCGGCGAGTGACAGGTCGAGCTTGGCGAAGATGTTGCCGATGTGCTTGCCCACCGCTCCTTCGCTGAGCACCAGGGCCTGGCCGATGCCGGCGTTGGAGCGGCCCTCGGCCATCAGGCCGAGCACCTCGTGCTCCCTGGGCGTCAGGCGTCCGAGGGGATCGCTGTTGCCGCGCAGCAGGAGCTGGGCGACCACCTCCGGGTCGAGGGCGGTGCCGCCGGCGGCCACTCTGCGCAGCGCGTCCACGAACTCGGTCACGTCCGCCACCCGGTCCTTGAGCAGGTAGCCGACACCGCCCGTCGCGGCGGAGGCGAGGAGCTGGGCGGCGTAGCGCTCCTCGACGTACTGCGAGAGCACCAGCACGGCCAGGCCGGGCTGCTGGCGGCGCAGCACGAGCGCGGCCCGCAGGCCCTCGTCGGTGTGCGTGGGCGGCATCCGGACGTCGGTGATGACCAGATCGGGCCGGTGCAGCTCGGCCGCCCGCAGGAGCCCCTCAGCCTCGTCCACAGCCGCCACGACCTCCAGGCCGGAGGCGCCGAGCAGCCGGATCAGGCCCTCGCGCAGCAGGACGGAGTCCTCGGCCAGCACTACTCGCACGGCAGGTCCACCTCGATCGTCGTCGGGCCGCCCAGGGGGCTGGAGAGTCTCAGCGTGCCGTCCACCGCGTCGACCCGCTGGGCCAGGCCGCGCAGCCCGGTCCCGCCGTCCGGCCGGGCGCCGCCGCAGCCGTCGTCGTACACGAGCACGTGCAGGCGGTCGTGCTCGCGCCGCACGCTCACCTCGGCCCTGGTGGCCGCGGCGTGCTTGGCGATGTTGGTCAGTGCTTCGGACACGATGAAGAAGGCCACCGCCTCGATGGTCGGAGTGGTGCGCCGCTCGATGTCGACGCGGAGCCGGACGGGGAAGGGGGCGCGGGCGGCGACGCCGGACAGCGCCGCGTCCAGGCCCTGGTCGTTCAGGACGGCCGGATGCAGCCCCCGGACGAAGTCACGCAGCTCCTTGAGCGCCTGCTTGGCCTCCTCGTGGGCGCGCACGATGGCCTCGCGGGCCGGCTCGGGCAGGTCGGTCAGGGTGGCCCTGGCCAGGCCCAGGTTCATGGCGAGCGAGACCAGCCGCTGCTGCGCGCCGTCGTGCAGGTCGCGCTCGATCCTGCGGCGCTCGGCGTCGGCCGCGTCGATCACGCCCGCCCGGCTCTCGGTCAGCGTCTCGATGCGCTGCCCCAGCTCGGAGCGGCTGGGCCCGAGCAGCGTACGCGCGATCGACAGGTCGAGCGCCGCCATGGCGCGGGCCAGCAGCGGCGCGAGCAGCAGCAGCACGAGCCCGGCCGCCATGAAGACGGACAACACCCGCTGGTCCCTGAGATCGAAGACGAACTCCAGCGGCGGCCGCTGCAACTGCGGCGGCAGGAACGCCAGCAGCCCCACCACCGCCCCGCCCCACGCCGCCGCCACCAGGAACGCCGCCACCGCACTCACGAACGGCGACAACACGTGGTAGCCGATCTGCCGCAAGGTGGCCGGGCTGCGCAGTCTGCCGGGGGATTCGGCGACCGGGATGCGCACGCCGGCGAACGCCTCGAACCTGGACCGCTGCACCCGGTTGAACCACGGCATGCCCGTCCGCAACAACGGCGGGACCGCGACGGACACGAGCGTCAGCCCGCCGAGCAGCGCGCCGACCGGCAGACCGATCATCACGTGCGCCGTGTCGAGCCAGGCCCGCGCCGACCACGGACGGGGGACTTTCATGGCCTAAAGGTATTAAGCCGGACCGTGGCTGCGGAATGGGCCTGGTGTGCTCATAGAGGGTAGAGCTAGCCCCACCCCCCCGGCGGCCTCCTGCGCGGCCGCAGAGCCTGGTGATCAGAGCGTCCGCTGCCGGAACACCGCCGGGTCGAACGAGCCGCCCAGCGTGGCGCCCAGCCCGCTGCGCGCCACCTCGGCGAAGGCCGGCCCGGCGTGGCGCCCCGCCCCGTCGGGCAGCGCCCCGGCGAGCGGCCGGGCGGCCAGCATCTCCAGGTCGCCCACGTCGCTCCGCTCGGCCGCCCCGGGCTCCGCCGGCCACCGCCCGATGACGAGCCCGGCCAGGTCCAGGCCGCGATGGGCGAGGGCCTCCAGCGTGAGCGCGCTCGCGTTGACCGCGTCGCCGCCGGCTCCGGTCACGACGAGCACCTGCGCGCCCAGCGACCGGCCCAGATCGGCGATGGTGGCCCCCTCCTCGTCGAAGCGTGTCAGCAGCCCGCCGGTCCCCTCGACCAGCACCAGCCGATGGCTCGTGGCCAGCTCCCGCACCAGGACCGCGACGGAGGCCAGCGACACGGGCGGCGCCCCGGCGGCGCGGGCGGCGGCGGCGGGGGACAACGCGGCGGCGAAGCGGCCGGACTCGAAGGTGGTGGGCACCCCCGCCAGCCGGATCACCTGATCGACGTCACCCGGCTCGCCGGCCGCCAGCCCGGTCTGGGCGGGCTTGACGACGGCGACGGTGGACCCGCGCTCCCTGGCCAGCACCGCCAGGGCCGCGGTCACGACGGTCTTGCCCACCCCGGAGCCGGTGCCGGTGACGATGAGGACGCTCATGCACGTCAGCCTAGAAGCCGGCCGGGGGCGGTTATGGGCGGCGCAACCGGGTGACGAACTTGTACCGGTCACCGCGGTAGAGCGACTGCGCCCACTCGACGGGGTTGCCGTCGGCGTCGAAGGCGTGCCGGGTGAGCAGGAGCATCGGGAGACCGACGTCGACGCCCAGGGCCTTGGCGTCGTAGGGGGTGGCCAGGACGGTCTCGATGATCTCCTCGGCGTCCGTGAGCCGCACGTTGTAGGCGTTGTGCAGCGTCTCGTACAGGGACGCGTGCACCTCCAGCTCCCGCCGCAACCTGGGGAAGCGGCGCGCCGACAGGTGCGTGGTGTCGATCGAGACCGGCTCGCCGTTGGCCAGCCTGAGCCGGTGGATGCGCAGCACGCGCCCGCCGGGGTTGATGGCCAGGCGGCGGGCCAGCGCCTCGTCGGCGGTGACGTAACCGATCTCCAGTATCTTGGTGTCCGGCTCCAGCCCCGCCGTGCGCAGGTCGCCGATGTACGAGGTGAGCTGCAGCACCTGCGCCACCTTGGGCTGGGCCACGAAGGTGCCCTTGCCCTGGATGCGCAGCAGCCGGCCCTCCACCACCAGCTCCGTCAGCGCCTGCCTGACCGTGGTGCGCGAGGTCTCGAACCGGACGGCCAGCGTGCGCTCGGGCGGCAGCGCCGTACCGGCCGGCAGGCTCTTGGTGAGCTCGAGCAGGCTCCGTTTGACGTCGTAGTACTTCGGGACACGGGGGCCGTCGTCCGTCACGCTCTCACCTTCACTTCTGCCACGGCGGTGAGGGCGTGTCTGATCACCGCGAGATCATCGGAACTCACATCGGCCCGAGTGGTCAACCACGAACCGGAACGGCCGAGCGGCGTCGGGCGCGTCCGGCTTCTGGCCCGCGCGGATCCGGGCAGCTCAAGGTGGCGCGGCTCCGGTTGATGCAGCTCAGGTTGATTGTGAAGGATATCCACAGCAGAGCGCACGATCGTAACCGAGACCGGTTCGCCGGCCGTGTCGCGAAGCAGCCAGCCACCCGTGTGGATCACCTCCGGCTCGTCCCGCACGGCCTCGTTCCGGTCCGGCGGGTTCGGCAGTGTGATGGTTCTCACAATATGAGATAACGCGATACGACCAGTTGGGGGGAGGATGCCGTATCTGTCTTCACTGTGCGAACGAGCGGGCGTGCGGCCCGCCCGTGCGCGGAGTCCGGCCCGCTGATCTCGTGCGCATGTGGTCAGGGGGTCGGTTTGGTTGTTGCGGGGAAAACCACGCATGATGCACTCGTGCCGACTCTCAGCGACCTCGTAGCCCGCCACACAGCACTCGACGAGGCGGACCTCGACTGGTTGCACTCGCTGGTCTCCGACTGGCAGCTGCTGGCCGACCTGTCCTTCGCCGACCTGATCCTGTGGGCGCCGCTGCTGGGAGAGAACGGCTGGATCGCCATCGCTCAGATGCGTCCCACGACGGGCCCCACCGTCTACCACGACGACATCGTCGGCTCGGTGGCCGCCAAAGGCGAGCGGCAGCTCATCGACACCGCGTGGAACGAGCGGCGCATCTGCCGCGAGGGCGATCCCGACTGGTCCACGGGGGTTCCGGTGCGGGAGGAGACGATCCCGGTCCGGCGGGCCGTCGAGAGCGGCGAAGGACGCTTTCTCGGCGTGATCCAGCGCTCCACCAACCTCTCCTCGGCGCGGACTCCCTCCCGCCTGGAGCTGACCTACCTGCAGAGCGCGTCCGACCTGGCGCAGATGGTGGCCGAGGGGCGTTTCCCGTTCTCGGGGGAGGAGCCGATCCTGGTCCGCTCGCCGCGCGTCGGCGACGGGCTGCTCAGGCTCGACCGGGCCGGGCGGGTGACGTACGCCTCGCCGAACGCCTTGTCCGCCTACCGGCGGCTGGGCCTGCACGCCGACCTGGTCGGCGCGGAGCTGGGCCGGGTCACCGCCACGTTGTGCTATTCCGGCGAGCCGATCAACGAAGACCTCATGATCGTGGCCAGCGGGCGCGCGGCGAAGGAGACCGAGGTCGAGTCCGGCGGCACGATCGTGCAGCTCAGAGCGATCCCGCTGATCGTCGGCGGCGGTCGCATCGGCGCGCTGGTGCTCATCAGGGACGTGACCGAGCTGCGGCGGCGCGAGCGTGAGCTGATGACCAAGGACGCCACCATCCGCGAGATCCACCACCGGGTGAAGAACAACCTGCAGACCGTCGCCGCCCTGCTCAGGTTGCAGGCACGGCGGCTTCAGGTGCCCGAGGGCAGGGAGGCTCTGGAGGAGGCGGTACGCCGCGTCGGATCGATCGCGATCGTGCACGAGACGTTGTCCCACGCGCCGGAGGAGTTCGTCGACTTCGACGAGATCGCCAACCGGGTGATCGCGATGGCCGGCGAGGTGTCCTCGCCGGAGGTGGCCGTGACGCCCCGGAAGGTCGGAGGGTTCGGCGTGCTGCCCTCGCTCATCGCCACGCCACTGGCCATGGCGCTGACCGAGCTGCTGCAGAACGCGCTGCAACATGGCCGGCCCAAGCGGCTGGAGGTGGTCGTCGAGCCAGAGCTCGACCGGCTGAACGTCACCGTCTGGGACGACGGCCTGGGCCTGCCCGAGGGCTTCGACCTCGAAAGCTCCACCAGCCTCGGGCTGCAGATCGTCCGTACGCTGGTGGTCGGGGAGCTGTCCGGCAAGCTCACCATCGAGCCGCGCCCGGAGGGCGGCACCGAGGTGGCGCTGTCGATCCCGCTGCCCGCGGCTTGAGAGGGGGACGCGTCAGGCGGTGGCGCGGGCACGGGCGCGGGCGCTGCGACGCTTGAGCGCGCGACGCTCGTCCTCGCTCAGACCGCCCCAGACACCGGCGTCCTGACCGGACTCCAGCGCCCACTTCAAACAGGCGTCGACGGCCGTGCAGGAACGACAGACCTGCTTGGCCTCCTCGATCTGTGACAGGGCGGGGCCGGTGTTGCCGATCGGGAAGAACAGCTCAGGATCCACGTCACGGCAGGCAGCTACGTGGCGCCAGTCCATGCGTCCACTCCTTAGTAGATGGAGCCTTTGGTCATGCTCCAGTGCGGTACTACTTTGTGAAGAGTTTCACTAGCTCGCGCGAACGAGTACCCGGATCGTGCGAAACCGGGGCCTGTCCGCTGATCGCCGGAGGGCCTTGGGGTGGTTAAAGGTCCTACGTTCCGACGTCATGGTGAGCCTTTCAGGCACGCTGAGTGCACGCAAGAGGGTTGACGCGAAGTTTTGGTGGTTATGGATGTCGGATGCGTCACACAATGACCGAATGTAACCAGCTAGACCAGAACTTGTAACGCGTTCGGGGTAGACCGGAATGTTACGGTTTCGCGTTCGCCCAGGTAGTCACCGTCCAGCTGGAAGGCCACCGGGCGGTCCGCGGTGATCGTGAACTCCAGTTCGTCATGGAGCTGGACGAGGTGCCGGCCGGACGGAAGGGCGTCACTCTCCGTGAGGATGTGCTGGATCACGGAGGCGAGGGAGAAGGGCCCCATGCGGCGCAGGCCGAGCACGTCGAGGCCGGTCTCGAAGCTGGCCCACGGGGTCGGCCGCACCGGGTGGCTGCCCACGTACGTCCACGGCGAGGTGTTGGAGATGATCGCCATGAAGATGCCCCTGGCGGCGGGGATCCCCGGGCCGGTCAGCGTCATCGCCGGACGCCGCTTGTCCGTGGCCAGATAGTGCCGCAGGGCCGTGTTCACATACCGTGTGGGGGTAGCTTTGCGGCCGGTGCCTCTCAGGCCCTCTACGGCCCGTACAACCTCGGCGTCGTATCCCATCCCCGAGCAGAACGTGAAATAGCGGCTTTGGCCGTCCCACAGGGCCTGCCCCAGACCGACGGTCCTGCGGCGGCCCTCCCGCAGCGCCTCCAGCACCGCGCCGGTGGACTCCACCGGATCGTTCGGCAAGCCCAGGGCGCGGGCGAAGACGTTGGCGCTGCCGCCGGGGATCACGATGAGCGCGGGCCGGCCGGCGCTCGGATCGTCGCCGGGCGGGACCTCATGGCCGGGCCGGATCTCCTGGCCGGGCGGGACCTCGTCGCCGGGCGGGATCTCGTGGCCGTTGACCGGGTTCAGCAGGCCGTTGACGGTCTCGTTGATCGTTCCGTCGCCGCCGAGCACCGCCACCACGTCGTACCCCTTGGCGCGGGCGGTCGCCGCCAGTGAGGCGGCGTGCCCCCGGTAGCGGGTCTCCTCCACCGTCAGCTCCACGGCCGCGCCGAGTGCGCCGATCAGCACGTCACGTGTACGGGCGTTCGTGGTGGTCGCCTTGGGGTTCACCAGCAACATCGCGCGCATGACGCCAGCGTAACTCGTGTTCGCCGCCCGGCTTGGCGTTGATCGTCCTGTTTTCCCACGTCGCACGTCGTGAGAGGTAGGGTACGGGCGTGAATCGACGCCCGCTTACCCTCCTCGCCGCCGCCGCAGTCGTCGCCCTGGAGGGTCTGATCGCCCTCGGGCTCGGCGTGTTCGTGGCGGTGGCGACGCTGACGGGAACGCCGGACGACATGACGACCGCCGTGGCCGAGGCGGCCTTCGGCGTGCTGATCGGCGCCGGCCTGCTCTGGGTGGCCTGGGGCGGGCTGTTCAAGCTGGAGCGGTGGGGGAGGTCGCCGGGCGTGCTGACCCAGATCTTCATGGTGCCCATCGCGGTCACGCTGATCCAGTCGGACCAGCCCCAGCTCGGGATCCCGCTGATCGTGGTCGCTCTCGCCGGGTTCGTGACGCTGCTGGCGCCTCCCACCACCCACGCCCTCTACGGAGACGGCTGACGCCGCGGTTAGTCGTCGGCGGTCAGGCCCTCGCGCAACTGCGCGAGAGTGCGGGCGAGCAGGCGCGAGACGTGCATCTGCGAGATGCCCAGCTCGGTCGCGATCTGCGACTGCGTCATGTTGCCGAAGAAGCGCAGCAGCAGGATGCGCTTCTCGCGCGGCGGGAGCCGCTCCAGCAGTGGCTTGAGCGACTCGCGGTATTCGACCCCTTCGAGCGACTCGTCCACGATGCCGAGCGAGTCGGACACCGCGGGGGCGTCGTCGTCGCCGGAGTCGGGCGCGTCGAGCGACACGGTGGAGTAGGCGTTGGCCGACTCCAGGCCCTCGAGCACCTCCTCCTCGGTCATCTTGAGGTAGGTGGCGAGCTCGGCCACGGTCGGCGCCCGGCCCTCGCGCTGCGACAGGTCGCTGATCGCCTTGGTCAGCGAGAGCTTCAGCTCCTGCAGGCGGCGCGGCACGCGCACCGCCCAGCCCTTGTCGCGGAAGTGACGCTTGATCTCGCCGACGATGGTGGGCGTGGCGTAGGTGGAGAACTCCACGCCGCGGTTGAGGTCGAAGCGGTCGATCGACTTGATCAGACCGATGGTGGCGACCTGCGTGAGGTCGTCGAGCCACTCGCCCCTGTTGCGGAAGCGGCGGGCCAGGTATTCGACCAGGGGAAGGTGAAGCTCGACCAGCTCATCCCTGATGCGCTGGCGGCGTGGCTCCTCTGGGCCCAGCTCGGCCAGCTCCGCGAAGAGCATGCGAGCGCGCACCCTGTCGGGCACCGCGTGTTCGCTGGTGGCCATGGCTCCAGTCCTTTCCGTCACGCCGGCCTCGCTGCGCCTCGGCGCTTACGCAGGACGATCGCCATGCGATCGGAGGAGTCGGTCACCGCGTCGACGTCGTCGGCCAACGCGGTGAGCACCATCCAGGCGAAGTCGTCACGCTTGGGGGCCGAGCTGCCGACGGTCGCGACCTCGACTCTGACCTGCATCTCCTGCCCGGTCAGCTCGAACTCGGCGGTCAGGTCGGTGCCCGGCACCGCCTCGCTCAGCAGCATGGCGCACGCCTCGTCGACCGCGATCCGCAGATCCTCGATCTCGTCCAGCGTGAAGTCCAGCCGCGCCGCCAGTCCGGCGGTGGCCGTACGCAGCACGGACAGGTAGGCACTCGCGGCGGGGAGCCTGATGCTCACCACGTCACGGATGCCCGCCACGCCGTCCGCGCGCGTCTCGGTTTCCTCGGTCACGTTCCTCCTTGCGTACGTACGGGACCGTTACGTGCGGCGGGCCGCCCGACACGGCCCACCGTATCCGACGCCAACTGCAACTTACCGCCCCTGAGCGGTGGTTGGACGATACAGACGCGCCACTAACGGAAAAGGCTCTGCACGGTCTGAGACCGCACAGAGCCTTAAGTGCCGTTTTAGGCGGCCTTGGTCTCCCAGAAGATCTTGGAGATTTCGTCGATCTTGGCCAGCAGCTGGTCGGCCTTGCCGCCGTCGACGGTGCCCTTGGCGGCCGCGGCGCCCGCGAGCTTCGTGGCCTCCCAGAAGAGCTGGTGGAGCTGCGGGTACTGCTCCAGGTGCGGCGGCTTGAAGTAGTCGGTCCAGAGCACCCACAGGTGGTGCTTGACCAACTCGGCGCGCTGCTCCTTGATGATCAGCGCACGGGTGCGGAACACCGGGTCGTCGCTGGTCTCGTACTTTTCCATGATCGCCTTGACGGACTCCGCCTCGATGCGGGCCTGAGCGGGGTCGTAGACCCCGCAGGGCAGGTCACAGTGTGCGGAAGCGACATGCTTGGGTCGTAGCAGTCGTGCGAGCATCAGAAGGTCCTTCCTTGATGCTGAATCAGCTTGGTCCACAACCGACCTTACTCGGGTCCGAACGCCTGCGGAGTAGGGGGTCACAGCCCATGAGAGTGCGTGTCGAGGGCGATTCGATGCGTCCCGCGCTGGTGCCGGGGGACTGGCTCCTCGTGCGCCGGGGGGCCAGCGTGCACCCGGGCGACCTCGTCGTGGCCAGGCTTCCCGAGGATCCGGGCCGGCTCATCGTGAAACGGGCGCAGTGGCACGGGGCGGACGGCTGGTGGCTGGAGAGCGACAACCAGCGGGCCAGCGGGCGGCGCGACAGCTGGGACTTCGGCCCGGTCACCGACATCGTCGGCCGGGTCGTGCTGCGTTACTGGCCGCTGCTGCGCCGGCGTTGAGCGCCGGGCCTCGCTGTCAGGGCCGTCAGGGGCCGGTTCTGCGGCGGGCGCGGTAGGCGGCCACGTTGGCGCGGGTGGCGCAGCGGGGGGAGCAGTAGCGGCGGGAGCGGTTGGAGGAGGTGTCGAGGAAGGCCCGCGCGCAGTGGGCCTCCTGGCAGCGCCCGAGCCGGTCCGCGCCCAGCTCGGCGACGACCGCGGCCAGGCCCATCACGGCGCCGGCGGCGCCGGTGTCGTCGGCCAGGTGAAGATGCCAGTGCTGGCCGTCGTGATCGGAGAGCTGGGGGCGTACGGGATGGCGCACGAGCAGGGCGTTGAGCCGCCGCACCGCGGCCTCCTCGTCACCGGCCGCGTCGAACACGGCGGCCAGCTCCGCGCGCAGCGGGCTGAGCTCGGGCGGCGGGTCCGGATCGTTGACCAGCCGGACCGCCCACTCTGCGTAAGAGGTCAGGTCCATGAGTGAGTATTACATCAAAGACGGCCCGGCGGGACGTCCCGCCGGGCCGCTCCGCGGTCACTCCCCGGGGTGCAGCACCCGGCGCAGGAACGCCTGGGTGCGCTCGTGCTGAGGATCGCCGATCACCTGCGCCGGCACGCCGTCCTCGACGACCACGCCGCCGTCCATGAACACCACGCGGTCGGCCACCTCCCGCGCGAAGCCCATCTCGTGGGTGACCACCAGCATGGTCATCCCCTCCTCGGCCAGCTTGCGCATGACGGTCAGCACGTCGCCGACCAGCTCGGGGTCCAGCGCCGAGGTGGGCTCGTCGAACAGCATGAGGTCCGGGTTCATCGCCAGGGCCCTGGCGATCGCGACGCGCTGCTGCTGCCCGCCGGAGAGCTGCCCCGGCAGGGCGTCGCACTTGTCGCCGACGCCCACCTTGGCCAGGTTCTCCCTGGCCACGATCTCGGCTTCCTTCCTGCTCCGCTTCAGCACCCGCTGCTGGGCGATCATCACGTTCTGCAGCGCGGTCATGTGCGGGAACAGGTTGAACTGCTGGAAGACCATGCCGATGCGGCGCCGGACGGCGTCGATGTCCACGTCGGGGTCGGTGACCTCCGACCCCTGCACGAACACCTTGCCCTTGGTGGGCTCCTCCAGCAGGTTCACGCAGCGCAGCAACGTGGACTTGCCGGAGCCCGACGGGCCGATGACGCAGACCACCTGGCCCGGGTCGACCGTCATGTCGATGCCCTTGAGCACCTCGTTCTTGCCGAAGTGCTTGTGCAGGTCTCTGAGCTCGATGGCGTGCGTCATCGGTTCCTCCCCTTGCGTCCTTCCAGCCGGGACGCGAGGTATCCCAGCGGGATCGTGACGATCAGGTACGTCACGCCGGCGACCATGATGGGCGTGGCGTTGGCGTACTGGGAGGCCAGGTCGTTGCCGAACTTGGCCAGCTCGACGTACTCGCCTGAGACACCGAGGAACAACACCAGCGAGGAGTCCTTGAGCAGGGACACGAACTGGTTGGTGGTCGGCGGGATGACCATGCGGATGGCCTGCGGGATCACCACGGTGACCTGGGCGCGGGTGGCGGACATGCCCAGTGACCTGGCCGCCTCCGTCTGCCCCTTGGGCACCGCCTGCAGGCCGGCCCGGAACACCTCCGCCTGATAGGCCGCGCCGACCAGGCCGAGCCCGAGGATGCCCTGGCCGTAGGTGCCGAAGGGCACCTCGAACCCGGGCAGCGCCAGCGGCAGGAAGGTGATCATCAGGAAGATGAGCAGCGCCGGCAGGCCGCGGAAGACCTCGATGTAGATGGTCGCGATCCACCGGTACGGCCGCACCTGGGACAGCCGCATGAGGGCCAGCACCAGGCCCAGCACGAACGCGCAGACGAATCCGCCGACCGTGTAGACGATCGTGTTCCGCAGGGCGATGGTGAACAGGTCGGGCAGCGCGTGGGCCGCCACGTCCGGCTTGGCGAAGTTCTGGGCGAGGCTCGCCCAGTCCGCGTACAGGGCGACGGTGACGAGCAGGGCCGCCAGGACGACGTACTGGACGCTCCGGGTGATCCGCTGCTTCTTCCGGGGGCTGAGCCTGGCGCGTGCAGGCTCAGCCGTCTTCGGCTGGTCGGCCATGGATCAGCCCAGCTCGCCGGGCTTCTTGCCGAACCACTTCACGTAGATCTTCTCGTAGGTGCCGTCCGACTTGGCCTTGGCGATCTCCTCGTTGATCGTCTTGAGCAGGACCGGGTCGGCGCCCTTCTTCAGCCCGATGCCGTACTGCTCGCCGGTGTCCAGGCTGGCCAGCAGCTCGAACTTCTCGGCGACCTCCGGCTTCTTGAGCCAGGTGAGGACGACGGGCAGGTCCTGGACGACCACGTCGGCCTGGCCGGCCTGCAGGGCCAGCAGTTCCTTGGACGAGTCGGCGTACTCGGTCGGGTCGAAGCCGTTCTTCTTGACGTAGTCGAGGCCCGTGGTGCTGGCCTGGGCACCCAGCTTGAGGCCCTTGGCCTTGACGTCCTCCAGCGACTTGGCTCCGGTGCCCTTCTTGGCCAGCAGAGCCTGCGTGGCGTCGAAGTAGGGCTCGGAGAAGTCGATGTTCTGCTGGCGCTCGGGGGTGATCGTCATGCCGGCGGCGGCCACGTCGCACTTCTTCGCGGCCATGGCGGCGCCACTCTTGATCACCGCGAAGTCGATGTCCACGATGTTCTGGGTCACGCCCAGCTTCTTCGCGGCCAGGTCGACGATGTCGACGTCGAACCCGACGATGTTGCCCGTGTCGTCCTTGAACTGGAACGGCTCATAGGGGATGTTCGTGCAGACCGTGAGCTTGCCGGGCTGCACCAGCTGCGCGCCGGCCGCCGCCGAAGCGCCGGCACTGGTGGTGCTGGAGCCGGTGCCGGAGCCTGAGTCGCTGCCGCACGCGGTCAGCGTGAGAGCGGCGGTCAGGGCGAGCGCACCGGCGGTGTAGCCACGGCGACCCTTAAGGCTGAGGGCCATGGACGGCCTCCTCGAAGTGATATGCCACGAAACTTGCTTTTTGTGCAGTTTAAATGGGGTTTAGCTGCGGTCCGTCACCGCGCGTTTAACGATGCGTCAACGGAACGGCTTCGGCTCCGATACCGAAGACCATCTCAGCATGTGGCACTATGGGGTCACGGGTGACCCCCGTAACCCCCCTCCGAGATGGCCGACGAGGGGATCCTGGCAGCTACCGAAGCCAGCCCGCTCGCGCTCGTCCGCTGATGGTTCTTCCGCTTCCGATGATGACTACAGGGGTCGCTGTGGCTGCCACGCCCGCTTCTGCTTCCGTCGATCTCGACCTGGATCCCGCCTTCGCGCTGCACCGCGGTGGCAAGCTCGAGGTCCGCTCGACCGTTCCCGTCCGCGACGCGGACGATCTCGCCCTCGCCTACACACCGGGGGTGGCCCGGGTCTGCACCGCCATCGCCGACAACCCGTCGCTGGTCCAGGACTACACCTGGGTCTCCAGGGTGGTCGCGGTCGTCTCCGACGGCACCGCGGTGCTCGGGCTGGGCGACATCGGCCCCTCGGCCGCCATGCCCGTCATGGAGGGCAAGGCGCTGCTGTTCAAGGAGTTCGCGGGCGTCGACGCCGTCCCCATCTGCCTCGACTGCACCGACGTGGACGCGCTGGTCGAGACCGTCCTGCGCCTCGCCCCCTCGTTCGGCGGCATCAACCTGGAGGACATCAGCGCCCCCCGCTGCTTCGAGGTCGAAGACCGGCTGCGCGACCTGCTGGACATCCCCGTCTTCCACGACGACCAGCACGGCACCGCGATCGTGGTCCTCGCCGCGCTCAAGAACGCCGCCCGCCTGACCGGCCGCCCGCTGGGCGACCTGCGGGTCGTCGTGGCGGGCGCGGGCGCGTCCGGCGTCGCCGTCACCCGCATCCTGCTGGAGGCCGGCATCGGCGACATCGCCGTCTCCGACTCCAAGGGCATGATGTACGAGGGCCGCGAGGGCCTCAACCCGATCAAGCAGGCGCTCGCCCGCGACACCAACCGGGCCGGCCACACCGGCTCCACGGAGGAGGCCCTGGCGGGCGCCGACGTCTTCATCGGGCTCTCCGGCTCGACGGTGTCCGAGCAGGCCATCGCGTCCATGGCGCCCGAGGCCATCGTGTTCGCCCTGTCCAACCCGACGCCCGAGGTGCACCCCGAGGTGGCCGCCAAGCACGCGCGCGTCGTGGCCACCGGGCGCTCCGACTTCCCCAACCAGATCAACAACGTGCTGGCCTTCCCCGGGGTCTTCCGCGGCGCTCTCGACGTGCGCGCCTCCGCCATCACCGAGAACATGAAGGTGGCCGCCGCCCACGCGCTGGCGGGCGTCGTCGGAGACGCCGTGTCGGCGACGTACGTCATCCCGAGCCCGTTCGACGAGCGCGTCGCGCCGGCCGTGACGGCCGCCGTGGCCGCGCAGGCCAGGGCCGACGGCGTCGCCCGGATCTGACCTCTTCCCGCGTGCGGGGGCCTTTTCCGGCCCTCGCACGCCGGTTTTTCCGGCGCCGCACCCCCAGGTCGGCGGGTCTTTCCGGTTACTTGGCTCTGTCGTGGGTAGGTGAACTCCCCGTCCAGGAGCGAAAGGCGTCGGCCTGACCAGCGGCAGGGCCGGCGGAGGGTGCGGGATGGAGCAGCGGTGACCTTAGGGAACTGCCATAAATCCTTTACGCCAGGTGCTATAACAGTAGCTCTCTGTAAGGATGTGGGCGCCGACTCCTGTGCCGAGGAGAGCGATGGAACGCGAGCCTAACCGACTGCTGCAGCAGCTCATCGCGGAGGCGGGTTTTTCCCACAAGGGATTGGCCAGGCGCCTCAACGATCTCGGAGCCGCACGTGGCACGCCGGGCCTCAAGTACGACCACAGCTCAGTGTTGCGCTGGATCGCCGGCCAGCGGCCCCGTGACCCGGTGCCGTGCCTGCTCACCGAGATCTTCGCGCTGAGGCTGGGCCGCCCGGTCTCCGCCGGGGACCTGGGCATGCCGGCGATCATCACACCCCTCGATCTCGGACAGGAGTTCACGCACACCTGGCAGGAGGGGGTCGCGACCGTGACGGCGCTGTGGCGGGCCGACGTGGAGAGACGGAGGTTCCTGATCGACTCGACGTTCGCGATAGGAGCCGGCTCCGTGGGAGCCATACGCTGGTTGACGTCCCCGCCTGAGGGACGCCCGAGCGGCATGGGCACGCGGCGGGTGGGCCGCGCCGACATCGCCGCCATCCACGAGGTCACCCGCTCCTTCGGTGAGCTCGACAATCGTTTCGGCAGCGGCCGGGTGCGCTCGTCCGTCGTCAAATACCTCGACTCCGCCGTCTCCCCGCTGCTCAAGGACGGCTTGTACGGCGAGTCCACCGGCCGGCAGCTCGCCGCGGCGGCCGCCGAGCTGACCCGGCTGGCCGGCTGGATGGCCTACGACATGGAGCAGCACGGCCTCGCCCAGCGCTACCTGATCCAGGCCCTGCGCCTGGCGCGGGGCGCCGACGACCACACGCTGGGCGGCGAGATCCTGGCCGGCATGGCGCACCAGGCCATCTACATGGGCCAGCCGGCCCACGCCCTCGACCTGGCCAGGGCCGCGCAACTGGCGGCCCGCCGCGCCGGCGTCCACACCCTGCTGGCCTCCGCGCACGTCCTGGAGGCCCACGCCCAGGCGGGCCTGGGCGACGCCCGCTCCTGCGGGGCCGCCCTGAACGAGGCGGAGCGCGCCTTCGACACCCGCAGGCCCGCCGAGGAGCCGACCTGGCTCAGCTACTTCGACGAGGCCTATCTGTCCGCCAAGTTCGCCCACTGCTTCCGGGACCTCGGGGACGGCGCGCAGGCCGTCGGCAAGGCCCGGCGCTCGCTCGACATGGACTCGCGCTACGTCCGCGGGCGCATGTTCAACCTGTCGCTGCTGGCCGCCGGTCTGCTGCAGTGCGGGGAGCTCGAAGAGGCGTGCTCGGCCGCGGCCGGCGCCCTCATGCTGGCCAGTGAGCTGCAGTCGGCCCGGTCCCGGTCCTATGCCGCCGATCTGCGCAGGCGGCTGGAGCCGTACAAGAACGAGCGCCCGGTGATGGTGCTGCGCGAGCGCACGCGGGAACTCACCGCCGTGTGAACACGGAAACGGCCCGGGCCGCATGACCCGGGCCGTTTCACGGTGTCCTAGCCGAGCAGCTCGCCGGCAGGGCCGACGATCTTCTTGGTGACCGCGTAGTTGGCCTTGTCGTAGACGGCGGCGGTCTCGCCGTCGAAGATGGCCGCGCTGATGAAGTCGACCCGGCCGTTGCCGTCATTGTCGTGGAACAGGCTGGTCACGCCGTTGACGTAGCCGGTGCGCTTGCTGTTGTTGTACTTCGTGAGCCAGGGGCCGCCGTCGGCGCCGCCGGTCATCGAGCACTTGAGCACCTGGTGCGTCTCCACCTTGAAGGTGTTGACCTGGTAGCTCTTGGTCCCGGTCTTGCCGGCGCAGAACTTCGGCGTCACGCCCGTGTAGGGCTTGTCGCCGTCGGGGTGCGGGTCGGCCGGGTAGCCGAAGGCCGTCACGCTCTGGCCGAGGGGCTGGTTCCAGGAGAAGCCCTGGCCGCCGACGGTGTCGCCGAGGCGGCCGGTGTCCTTGGCGACGCCGATGATGAACTGGCCCTCGTAGTACTTGCGGGTGGTGCCGGGCTTGACCCACTTCTGCGTGTAGTAGTGGGTGATGGTGTAGTTGCCGGCCTTGTCCGCGTCGTCCTTGTGGCCGGGGCCCTTGTAGGCGTCGTACGCGGTCTTGGTGACCTGCTCGACGACCGGCTCACCGAACTTGTAGCCCTGGCCCTTGCCGACCTTGGCCGCCTTGTACGCGAGCGAGCCGACCTCCACCTTCTCCACCACGGCGCCGGGGAAGTCGGGGCCGACCAGGTCGGCGGGCTTGTCCTCGCCCTCGGACCAGCACTCGCCGAGGTTCAGCTGGCACTTGAGGAACTCGGCGGCGGTGATCTCCTTGGGCTTGACCCACTTGTCACCGGCCCACGCCTTGAACTCCTTGGCCGTCACCTGCTTCTCGCCCGCCAGGCCGAAGCCGTTGTGCACCGCGACGAAGGCGAAGTCGCCGTCATAGTCGTCGTAGGTGTCGAGGTCGAAGGTGGTGAAGGCGTAGGCGCCCGCGTAGACGCCCCAGGGGGCCTTGCCCTGGTAGTAGCCGGGGACGAACACCCACTTGTCGAAAACGTCGTCCTTGCCGTTCTCGTAGACGCAGTGGCCCGCGGTGGCGACCAGGTTACGGTTCCTGGACTGGATCGAGGTGGCCGAGCACCAGCGGTAGTCGCCCTTGCCGTCGAGGAAGAACACCTTGCCGATGGTCTTGGGCAGGTTGACGTTCGCGACCTTGGCGGGCTGCTTGGTGGTGCCGGTCGGAGCGGTGGAGCCGGGCTTGCCGTCGGTCACACCGGTCTTGCTCCCGGACGACACCAGCTTGGGCACGTCCTTGGCGTCCAGGTTGTACTGCGTCGCCTTGCGCAGAGCCGCACTGTTGGCGCCAAGCCAGAAATGGGCGGCGCTGTAGGCGTCAGCAGGCTTGGGCAGCAGGTCGTCCGACACCCAGTGCGGCTTGGCGGCGACGGGGGAGGCGAAGACGGCGGCGCTCAGGCCGACGGCTGCGAGGGGGATGAGCAGGCGCTTCACGGGAGGCTCCACAGTTGTCAAAAAGGAATGTAAGGACCCTATCGACCCTTCAGTCACTCTGGTAAGGGTGGTTCCCACTTTTCCCAGAAAGGCCAAAGGGCCCGGCAGATGCCGAGCCCTTTGGTAGTGCTACTGAACGATGACCAAGGTCTTCGCTCTTTCCGCAGCGAACTACGGGATGAGCTTGCCAGACCACGCGGCCGAAGCGGCCTTGTAGATCGTGTTGGTCTCGCCGTCGAAGTACGGCGACGTGATCTTGTCGTAGCGCTTGTTGCCATCGGTGTCAGCGATGAGGCTGGTGACACCGTTGACGTAGCCGAGACGCTTGCTGTTGCTGTAGTTCGCGAGCCACGGGCCACCATCGTAGCCAGCGGTCACGGAAGCCTTCAGCGAGATCTGCTCTTCCACCTTCTTCGAGGGGATGCGCAGAACGTTCTTCTCGGTCTTGCCGTAGCTCCACTTCGGCGTCACACCGGTGTACGGCTTGTTGCCGTCCAGGTGCGGGCCGGCGGGGTAGCCGAACGTACGGACGTACTTGCCGGTCGGCTGGTTCCACGAGAAGCCCTGGCCGCCAACGTTGTCGCCGAGGCGACCGACGCTCTTGACCTCGTGGCCGACGACGAAGAAGTCGGTACGGATGTACTTCTTGGCCGAACCCGGCTTCACCCACGTCTGAACGTAGTAGTGAGTGATGGTCGAGTTGCCGACCTTGTCCAGCTTGACGGTCCCGGGGGCGTCAGCGTTGGGGATGGGCTTGACCTCGGGCTTCTCACCCTCGGCCGGCTTCCAGCCCTGCTTGACCAGGTAGGCAACGGCCTCGTTGTAGGTCACGTTCTCGACGATGGGCTCGCCGAACTTGAAGCCCTGACCCTTGCCGGTCCGCGCGATGCGGTAAGCCTCGCCGGTGACCTCAGACTTGACGACCTCGGCACCGGGGTAGTCCGGGCCCGCGGCCTCGTCGCTCTTGGCGGGGACACGCGAGTAGTACTCGGAGGTCTTCGGGTCGAGGCGGCCCTTGCGGAACTCGTCCCGGCTGACCTCAACGTCCTTGGCGAACTTCTCGCCCGTGGCGGCGTTGTACTCCGCCTTGGTGACCTGCTTCGGCTTGTTGAGCACGCCGCCGATGCCGTCGTAGACGGTAACGAACGCGTAGTCGCGGTCGAAGTCCTCGTAGACGTCGAAGTCGTAGTGGGTGAAGGCCTGCTTGCCCACGTAGATGCCCCAAGGAGCCTTGCCCTGGTAGTAACCGGGGACGAACGCCCAGCGGGAAACGACCTCGTCGTTGCCGGCGATGTCGTACACGCAGTGGCCAGCCGTCGCGACCAGGTTGCGGTACTGCGACTGGATGGAGGTGCCGGAGCACCAGTACAGCTTGCCGTCACGGCCTTCGAAGAACACCTTGCCGATGGTCTTCGGCAGGTTCACGTTCTGAACCTTGACGGTGGCCTTCTTCTCCTCACCGATGGGGAGGGTCGAGCCCGGCTTGGTGTCCGCGCTGTAGCCACCACCGGAGGAGACCTTCTGGACCTCGAGAGCGTCCGGGTTGAACGCCACGGCGCCACGGAGGGCGGCGTTGTTGGACTTGGTCCAGAAGTTCAGCACCTCGGCGGCCTGCGCCGAAGTCTTGACCAGAGCGTCAGACGCGACGGTGTCGTCGGCCTGAGCGGTGCCGGCGAGGCCGGCAGCCAGGAGACCGGTGGCCAGGAGGGCGCCACCGGCGGGGAGGAGGATGCGCTTCAAGGTAACTCCTTGCGCTGTCGTGGAACGCTCTTGCGTCCCATTCGTCAGTAAAGGGATAGCCAGGAACATACAGTGTCGATCTTGAGAACCGGTAGCCGCTTTGAGAGGAAAAGATGCGACAAGCCGGACGTGATCGTTCTGTGATGTTTAGGCGGCTGATGCGCAGGAGTCGATGAACGCGGACCTTGAGAGTGTTTGCCCTGATCAACATAAGGAAGTTGTCAATGTTGCCCGCGAGGCTGCGGCGCTCTCTTGATCCAGCCCGGCGGGGCAATGTGACGCAGATCACATCGACTTGATGGCACCGTCTGGGCGTCCCGTACGTCCAAAGGGCTTCACATTCGAGCCGGAACGGCAGAAGGGCCCGGCGGATGCCGAGCCCTTCGCAGTACCGGTAGTGCGAAACGGTCTAGGACCGGTCGCTATCCGTTACTTAGACGATCTTGCCGGACCACGAGGTCGTGGCGGCCTTGTAGACGGTGTTGGTCTCGCCGTCGAAGTACGGCGACGAGATGTAGTCCACGCGGCCGTTGCTGTCCTGGTCGTTGAAGGTGCTGGTGACACCGTTCACGTAGCCGAGACGCTTGCTGTTGCTGTAGTTGTACAGCCACGGGCCACCGTCGGCGCCCTCGGTCATCGCGCACTTGAGCGCGACGTGCTCCTCGATCTTCTTGGCAGCCGAACCGACCAGCTTCTTGGTGGTCTTGCCGTAGCACCACTTCGGAGTCACGCCGGTGTAGTTCTTGTTGCCGTCGGGGTGGGGAGCGGCCGGGTAGCCGAACACGCGGATGGCCTTGCCGGTGGGCTGGTTCCAGGAGAAGCCCTGACCGCCGACGTTGTCACCAAGACGGCCCGCGTCCTTGACGGCGCCATCGATGATGTAGAAGACGGTCTTGTAGAACTTGGTGTCAGAACCAGGCTTGTACCACTGCTGCACGTAGTAGTGCGTGATCGTCGAGTTGCCCCGGGCGTCAGTGGCGACCACGGCGGGGTACTTCTCGGCGTCCTTGGCGGCGTTCGCCTTGTAGGCGTCGGCCTGGGCGGTGGTCACGATCTCGGTGATGGGCTCACCGAACTTGAAACCGTTGCCCTTGCCGGCCCGAGCGGCCTTCCACTTGTCGCTCGTGGTCTCGACCTTCGCGACCTCGGCGCCCTCGAAGTCAGGGCCCGTGGGCTCGGCCTTGCTGCCACGCTTGACCCAGTAGGCCCCGGTGGAGGTGGGGTCGAGCTTGCCCTTGCGGAACTCCTCGCGGGTGATCTCGACGTCCTTGGCGTCCTTGACGCCCTGGTACTTGTCGAAGTCGGCCTTGGAGACCTGCTTGGAGGTGCCGCCACTGAGCGACACGCCGTTGTACACGGTCACGAACGCGTAGTCGCGGTCGTAGTCCTCGTACACGTCGAAGTCGTAGTGGGTGTAGGCGGTCTTGCCGACGTAGATGCCCCAAGGAGCCTTGCCCTGGTAGTAACCGGGGACGAAGACCCACTTGGACAGGACGTCCGTGTTGCCGGCGGTGTCGTAGACGCAGTGGCCGGCCGTGGCGACCAGGTTGCGGTACTGCGACTGGATCGAAGTGGCGGAACACCACTTCTTCTCGCCCTTGCTGTTGACGAAGAACACCTTGCCGATGGTCTTCGGCAGGTTGACGTTCTGCGCCTTGGTGGCGGTCTTCTTCTCTTCGCCGATCGGCGCGGTGGCGCCGGGCTTGGTGTCCGTGGTGGCGCCACCCTTGCTCTGCAGCTTGGCGACGTCAGCCTTGTCCCAGACGTTCGACTCCTTGGCCGCCTTCAGGGCAGCGCTGTTGTTCTCCGCCCAGAAGTCCGCGATGGCCTTCGCGTTGGCGGCGCTGGCCGCCATCTGGTCGGTGGCGACAGTGCTGTCGGCGGAGGCGGTGCCGGCGAGGCCGGCAGCCAGCAGACCGGTGGCCAGGATGGCTCCGCCGGCGGGGATGAGGATGCGCTTCAAGGGAAATGCTCCTTGCTCTGTCGTGGGTCGCAACACGCGTCCCATGCGTCAGTAAAGGGATGGCAAGGAACATAGCGCGGTGATCTGCGCAGGTGGAACCCGGTTTGGGACATCGGGAAGTTGGCCTGACCGCCGTTACCGTGCTGTTACCTGTCAGAGACCTTTGCGGCCTGTGATCAAGAAGTCACGTTTGCGCAGGGTAGGGCGGGGGTTTGGCGTACGGGACGAATGTGCCGTTTGCGCGGATGTCACAACGAGGGCCCCTCGGGATGTGACTCAGATCACAGGAACCAGATGGGGGGCTGCTCCGTCTAAATTGCCTTGAAGCTCACAGGTGATCTTCAGGATGCTGCCGGAAGTTCACAGATTTCTTCCACTGGGCCCTGTTTTGCGGGTGTTCTGCGGCGGGATAGCGCGGGCGATTCGTCGCTTTCAGGCGTTCCGACGGTCGACCACGAGGGCGAGCTGGGCGCGCAGGCTCGCGGACGCCGGGTCGCCGGCGGCCTGGAAGGCGGTCAAGAGGCGCTGCCAGGTGCCGTCGGCATGCCAGAGGCGGTCATGCCGGTAGATGTCCACCCAGCAGCCGAAGCGCTCGGGGAGGTGTCGCCAGCGGGACCCGGTGCGAGCCTGGTAGAGGACGGCGTTGATCACGGTCCTGTGCCCGCCCGAGCGGTCGCCATGGGCGGCCGGGACGCCGCGCTCGGCGGAGGCGGCGGAGCCGGCGCAGTCCGCGGGCAGGAGCGGCGCCAGCCGGTTCCATTCGGCGTTCGTCAGATCACCATGGCGCATGCGCTCATCGTGACAAGGTAAACACTCTGTGTCAGCAGATTAAAGAAAGATCTTCACGAGCGGGGTCGAGGGGGCAAAGCAAAGGCGGGGGCCTCGAAAATCGAGACCCCCGCCTTCCCCTGGTAGGGCTACTTGTACAGCTCACCGTTCGGGCCGACGATCTTGCCGGACCAGACGTTCTTGGCCGCGTTGTAGACCGCGGCCGTCTCGCCGTCGAAGTACGGCGAGGTGATGTAGTCGATGCGGTCGTTGCCGTCCTGGTCCGCGAACGTGCTGCTGGTGCCGTTCACGTACCCGAGACGCTTGCTGTTGCTGTAGTTGAGCAGCCACGGGCCACCGTCGTAACCGGGGGTCACGGCGCACTTGAGGCCGATGTGCTCCTCGATCTTCAGCCAGGAGGCGCCGACGGCCTTGGAGGTCGTCTTGCCGTAGCAGTACTTCGGCGTGACACCGCTGTACGGCTTGTTGCCGTCGGGGTGCGAGGCCGCCGGGTAGCCGAAGGTGCGGACGTACTTGCCGGTGGGCTGGTTCCAGGCGAAGCCCTGGCCGCCGACGTTGTCGCCGAGGCGGCCCGCGTCCTTGGACAGCAGGATGTAGGAGCTGCCGCCCCACGAGCGCTTCGGGCCGGTGAAGCGCGCGTAGTCCTTGCGGTCCACCTTCTTGACGCCGTTGAAGAGGATGCCGTTGTAGACGGTGACGAACGCGTAGTCGCGGTCGTAGTCCTCGTAGGTGTCGAAGTCGAAGTGGGTGAAGGCCTGCTTGCCGACGTAGATGCCCCAAGGAGCCTTGCCCTGGTAGTAGCCGGGCACGAAGACCCAGTTGTCCAGGAGCGCCTTGTTGCTGTCCGTGTCGTAGACGCAGTGGCCGGCCGTGGAGACCAGGTTGCGGTAGTTCGACTGGACGGAGGTGGCCGAACACCAGCGGAACTTGCCGCCGCCGTCGACGAAGAAGACCTTGCCGATGGTCTTGGGCAGGTTCACGTTCTGGGCCGAGCCGGTGGACTTGGACTCACCGGTCGGGGCGGTGGTGCCGGGGCTGCCGTCAGGGGTGTAGCCACCCTTGGAGACGACCTTACGGACCTCCTTCGAGTCCCACGTGTACTGGGTCGCGGAGCGCAGGGCGGCGCCGTTCGAGGCGAGCCAGAAGGAGGCGACGGACGCGGCCTCGGAGGTGTTGCCGGCCATGGGGTCGTGGGAGACGTCCCCGTCGGCCTGTGCGGTGCCGGACAGGCCGGCGGCGAGCAGGCCGGTCGCCAGGATGGCGCCGCCGGCGGGAAGAAGGATTCGCTTCAAGGTAACTCCAGGTTGCGCTGACATGAGGCGCCTCGTGCACCCCCGAAACTCAGCAAACGGACAGCCCGGAACCTACAGGGTTGACCAAGGGCGCGTAAATTTGAGGTAGATCATGTCAACGTTCCAAGGGGCCGCGTGACCTTGTCGTGACACAGGATGTGCTGATCACTTGCAGTGATCGCCCGGTTGCTATGACTTACGTCACATTCGGCAGGACGGCCTGTGCGGCGGCCCGCCGGTAGACCGCGCCGGTGATGTTGTCGAAGTACGGCGACGACACCCCGTCGAACCAGCCCTTCGCGTCGCTGTTCCAGTTCAGGCTGTTGACGCCGTTCAAACTGCCGAGCCTGCGCTCCAGGTCGTAGCCGGTCAGCCAGGGGCCGCCGCTGGCGCCCGAGGTGAAGTCGCACGGCTGGAGCCGCACGCCCTTCTGCAGGTCGCGGTTGGGGGCCACGGTCCAGCTCGTGGCGCCCTCCTTGCACATCCGCAACGTCTTGCCGTCGAACGGGCGCGAGGTGTCGGGCTGCGGGCCCTGCGGGTAGCCGAAGGCCGTCACCGTGTACGTGGCCGGCCTCCTGTTGAGCTCCAGCCCCTGGCCGCCCACGTTGTCCTGGAGCCGGCCGACGTCCTCCATGACGTAGCCGCCGGACTTGGCCGTCCACTTGAACCCGCGCTGCACGGTCACGAACGCGTAGTCGTAGTCGTAGTCGTTCCGGCCGGGCCAGTCCTCGTGCATGCTGATCGAGGCGCCCACGTAGATGCCGTCAGGCGTCTCGCCGTTGGGCCCGGGGTTGGGGACGAAGATCCAGTCCTGGGCCGCCCTGCCCTGCCGCGGGTCGTACGCGCAGTGCCCGGCCGTGGCGACGACGCTCAGGTTCTTGGCCGCGACCGCGCTGGCGGAGCACCAGTACTCCTGGTCGCCGAACCGGAAGAAGACCTTGCCCGTGGTCCTGGCCACGGCGCCCTTGAGCGGCAGCGCGGGCAGGGCGCTCCTGGTGGCGTTCTTCGTGGCGGCGGTCTTGGCCGCGGTGGTCGTGGCGGCGTTCTTGGTGGCGGCGGACGTGGCCGGTGCGGTCTTCGCGGCGGGGGCCGCGGGGCCGGCGGCGGACGCGGCGGACGAGGTCTTCGGGGAGGCCTGCGTGCCCGGCGTGGCGGGGGTGTAGGTGTCGGCCAGCTTGAGCTTCTCGGGCTTCCAGTACTCGGCGACCTTCTTCACGTCGGCGACGGTCCTGGCCAGCGAGACGGGGTACACCTTGCCCGTGGGGGCGGCGTTCGCGATCCCCGTACAGACGGACAGCGTCAGCAGCGCGCCGCACAGCGCAGCCGCCACCACGTGCCTCGCCCGGGGGATCATGGAAATTGCCTTTCTTGGGGTCGTAAGGGTGGATTTTTCCAGATGTACAGACTGTATTGCAGCCCGGATAGAGATTCGTTACCTGATCAAGGGTGCACACTGAACTATAAGGACACCGTCAGCCACACACTTCGGGCGCCTCTAAATGATCATTGTTTTTGGGTGTTATCCCAGGTCAGATGGCCTGTGGCGACTCCGTTGGCTCGGTGCGTCAATCCCATTCCCGGTGCGCATTCGCCCGCCCCTCCAGTGGTGCACGCCACGTCGCTCTGAGCCCATTCTGTGACGGGGGAAGGCCCCGATCCCATAGAGAACCGGGGCCTGAGGGTGCCGACGCGTCACGGCATGTTGCCGGTCCACCGGTTGGCGGCGGCCTGATAGACCTTCGCGGTGTCGGTGTTGAAGTACGGCGACGAGATGTGGTCGTAGCGGTCGTTGCCGTCGGTGTCCCACGCGACGCTGTTGACGCCGACCAGGTAGCCGGTGCGCGACGCGCTCCTGTAGTCGTAGAGGAGGGGTCCGCCGCTCGCGCCGGCGGTGAAGGAGCACCTGAAGCCGATGTGCTCCTGCAGGTTGTACCTCTTGGCCTCGGGCATCGGCTTGGTCGTGCCGTAGCAGTACTTCATCGTGCGCCCGGTGTACGGCTTGTCGCCGTCGGGGTGCCCGCCCGCCGGGTAGCCGAAGGAGAAGACGTTCAGCTTGGTGCTCCGGTTCCAGGTGAAGCCCTGGCCGCCGACGTTGTCACCGAGCCGGCCGACGTTCTTGACGGTCCACCTCCAGCGGTCGCCGGCCTTCTCCCACGAGACCTTGATGCCGTTGTAGACGTTGACGAACGCGTAGTCGAAGTCGTAGTCCTCCTTCACCACGAAGTCGTCGTGCGCGTTGAAGGTCTTGGCGGCGTAGATGCCGTAGGGCGCCTTGCTCTCCCAGACCCTGTCGCCGTCCCAGTACGACGGGATGAAGATCCAGTTGTCGTAGAAGGTGTTCCTCCTGGTGTCGTACACGCAGTGGGCCGAGGTGGCCACGAGGTTGCGGTACTTGCCCTGCAGGGAACCGGCCGAGCAGTAGCGCCAGTTCTTCGGGTTGCGGGGGTCGGTCTTCGGCAGCGTGAAGAACACCCGGCCGACGGTGCTGGGCAGGTTGACCTGCTTGCTCTTCGCCGCCTTCGTCTTCTCCCGGCCGATCGGCGGAACGGAGCCGGCCGGCCCGTCGGGGGAGTCGTTGCTGCCCTTGACGCCCTTGGAGGACAGGTCGAGGCCGTCGTCGTAGTCGGTGGCCAGCCTGACCCGGTCCGGCGTCCAGAACCGGACCGCCTGCTCGGCCGGGGTGGCCGCGTTCCTGGAGACGACGTCTGGGGGTGCGGTCGCGCTCGCCGCCGTGCCGCTGAGCAGGCCGGCGGACAGTCCGATGGCCACCAGACCGGCGAGGGGGATCGCGATGCGTCTTGCTCGGGAGTACATGGAGCTCCTCTCAGCTCCCGGCGGCCCAGAGCGGGGTACGGCGCCCCGATGAGCCGGGGAAACGATGGAACGTTAATGAATGGCACTCGGCGGCGGCCAGGAAACGACGTGAAAAAGCATGAGCCGGTTCCATTCCGTGATGAAAATAGCGAAATCGCATGTATTCGTAGTAGGCATCCATGCAGGTCGGAGCCGGTTTTGGGAAGCCTTCCCTTTCTTGGGCAACAGCGGTAACGCTGATTATCAGAAGCCACTTCTTATCAACCGAATCTTGTTCTGGTTAGATGGCTTCATGGACCCTCGCACCCCCTGTCTCATCGGCATCGCGCAGCGCACGGTTCGTGAGCAGCCCGGCCCCGAGCCGCTCGATCTCTGGGAGGAGGTCGCGCGGGCGGCGGCCGACGACGCCCGGCTGCCCGTGCGCCGGCTCGACTCGATCCAGATCGTCTACACCGACTCCTGGCAGTACGACTCCCCGGTCGGCCGCCTCGCCGAGCGCCTTGGGGCCGCGCCCCGGCACCAGGCGTACTCCAAGGTGAGCGGCACGGCTCCGCAACTGCTCATCGGCGCGGCGGCGGCCGGGATCGCGGCGGGGGAGCTCGACTCCGCCCTGGTCACGGGGGCCGAGGCGCTGGCCACCCGCCGGGCGTACCGGAAAGCCGGCGAGCACGTGCCGTGGAGCCACGCCGCCGATCCCAAACCGCCCTACGGCTGGGAGCGCCCGCCGCATCCAGCCGAGCTGGCGCACGGGTTGTTCCTGCCGGTGCACACCTACGCGATCATGGAGACCGCGCGGCGGGCGGCGCTCGGGCTGACGGTCGAGGAGGAGATGCTCGACCGGGGCCGGATGATGGCGCCGATGACCGAGGTGGCCGCCGCGAACCCGTACGCGTGGCGCCGCACCGCGCGCACCCCCGAGGAGCTCGTGCGGGGCGGCCACTATGTCGGCTGGCCCTACACCAGGAACACGGTGGCCGTGATGGAGGTGGACCAGGCGGCGGCCGTCGTCCTGGCCAGCACCCGGCTGGCCGACCAGCTCGGGGTGCCCGCGTCGGGGCGCGTCTACCTGCGGGGGTGGGCGTACGCGGAGGACACCTGGGAGGTGGCGGCGCGGCCCTCCCTGGGCTCCTCACAGGCCGTCGCCGCCGCGGCGGAGGCCGCCTTCCTGCGCGCGGGGCTGGGGCTCGGCGACATGGACGCGCTCGATCTGTACAGCTGCTTCGCCATCGCGTTGCGGCAGGCGTGCGACGCGCTCGGCCTCGATCCGCTGGACCGGCGCGGGCTGACGGTGACCGGCGGGCTGCCGTACGCGGGCGGGCCGGCCAGCGACTACGTGCTGCATTCGACGGCCACGATGGCGGGGCTGCTGCGGGCGCAGTCGGGGCACGGGCTGGTGAGCGGGGTCGGGATGCATCTGACGAAACACACCTACGCGGTGTGGTCGAGCGAGCCCGGGGGCGTTCTGGGGAGTGCGGAGCCGGTGTTCACGGCCGAGGGCGGGGCGATCGCGGCGACCTATGAGGGGGACGCCAGGGTGGCGGGCTACACCGTGGCGCACGGGCGGGACGGCGCTGCTGAAAACGGGATTCTGGTGGTGGATCTGCCCGGCGGGGGGCGGGCGCACGCGGTGGTGGACCGGACGGAGCTGCTGGCTGACGCCGAGTCGCGGGAACTGGTGGGGGAACGGGTGCGGCTGACGACCGACGGCAAGATCAATGTGGCCTCTTGGTGAGGTCAACATGCAAAGAGAGTACGTGGCCCACTACTCTCTGTGTTGACATTTTTATGTCAGCGGCGGACGCTGGAGTCATGCGGAGGACAACGGTGCGCATCGACGAAACACTCCTCAACGAGGCGAAGGCGTACGCGGCACGGAGCGGACGCAGTCTCAACTCAGTGATGGAGGATGCCTTGAGGCAACTGCTGACCCGCACCACGGAGGCGGCCGGGCGGCCCCGCGTGGAGCTGATCACCTCTACAGCCATGTCCGGCTTCCAGCCGTGGGTCCAGCAGCGGCTCGACGCCGGCGAGAAGCTGGAGCACATCGTTGACGAGCTCGACGACGAGGAGCGGATCGAGGCGATACGCGATGTTGCTCGTTGACGTCAATGTTCTCATCAACGCCTTTCGGAAGGAGGCCGCTGATCACCATCGCTGCCATGCCTTCGTCGAGGAGATGGTGAACGGCGCCTCCAGCTACGCCGTGAGCGATTTCGTGGTCAACGGGTTCATCCGCACGGTGACCAACCGGCGCGTCTATGTCCAGCCCGACCCACTCGAACGAGCGCTGACCTTCGCGCAGATCTACCGCAACCAGCCGCAGGCTTCGGTGATCGCCGGCGAGTCGAGGCACTGGGAGATCTTCACCAGGCTGAGCCGGCAAGCCGGAGCAGCCGGCAATCTCATCCCCGACGCCTATCTGGCCGCACTCGCCATCGAGCACGGTTGTGAATTTGTGACCTGCGACAAGGACTTCGCCCGGTTCGAGGGCTTGCGCTGGCGGTCGCCGCTCAACTGAACTGGAGGCTGAGGGCGCAAGCCGGCACTACTCGGCTAGGAACGTCGTGGCGAATCAGTTCGACGTCATCGAGGCGGGCGAGCGTGGCCGCCGCCGCTGGATCGGGTTGTCGGTGGTCTTGGCGCTCCTGGCGATTCCCGTTGTCGGCCTGCTGCTCAGCCGGGACCCCGAACCCCCGCCGCCGTCCGCACCCCAGCCGATCCGGTCGCTGACCAGGATCGAGGGCGCGCCCAACCTCCTGCACGCCCCCACCACGGTCAAAGGGGGCGATGAGGTGATCCGGGTGGTGTTCCCGGACGGGGCGCGGGCCGAGGTGCGCTATCCGGCCGAGCTGGATCTCGACGGCATGGGGTCGCGGCCGTTTCAAGGGGGGTGGGTGGATGAGATCTTCCGGCAGTTCGTCGCGCCGTACAACGAGGTCGAGATCACCCGAGGCGGGCGGCCGATCAGGAACTACGCCCCCCATGTGACGCTCTGGCCGCGCCAGGCGGGGAGCGGCTCGCAGGTGCTGCTGTTCGCGTTCGACGACTGGCGGCTGGCGATGTACGACCGGGGACAGGGGCTCACCTTCGACCAGCGGATGGCGCTCGCGCGCGGGCTGACCGGGAAGGTGACCGAGGACGGTTACCTCGTGCTGTCGGCCAAGGGGGCGGTGCGGCTGGCCGGGCCGGGGACGATCGTGGAGGGAAGCCCGGTGGGGCCGCAGCTCTGGTTCGGCGGTGGGGCGAGGGAGGTGGTGGCGCTGGTGCCGACGCCCGGGTGCGAGCGGATCACCCGACTGCCGTCGCTGGTCGGCGGGCGGACGCGGTCGGCCGGCTCGGTGTGCAGGAAAGGGGTGCTGATCGTCGCCGCGGGGTCGCGGTCGTTCCGTGAGCGAGCCATCGACGGCATCCGCGTCACGATGAAGTGAGGCGCCGCGGTACGGCTGGCCGGAGGAAAGTGACGCGCGGCAGTGGGGCGTCGCGGGACGGCGGACCGGAAGATCGGGGTGGCGCTGAAGTAGGGTGCGGCCATGTTCGCCGTAACCGCCACACAGACCGACCCCGACAACCCCCTCGCCGGGCTGACGCTCGGTGAGCGTCCGGAGCCGAAGGCGCCGGACGGATGGACGACCGTCTCCGTGCGCGCGGCCGCGCTCAACCACCACGACCTGTGGACGCTCAAAGGCGTCGGCATCAGGCAGGACCGGCTGCCCATCGTGCTCGGCTGCGACGCCGCGGGGGTGGACGAGGACGGCAACGAGGTCATCGTGCACGCCGTGATCGGCTCGGGCGCCGACGAGACCCTCGATCCCAAGCGCACGCTGTTGTCGGAGACCTACGACGGCACGTTCGCCGAGCGCGTGGCCGTGCCGCGCCGCAACCTGGTGCCCAAGCCCGCCGGGCTCAGCTTCGAGCACGCCGCCTGCCTGCCCACGGCCTGGCTGACCGCGTACCGGATGTTGTTCGACAAGGCCGGGCTCCAGCCCGGCTCCACCGTGCTGGTGCAGGGCGCCGGCGGCGGGGTGGCCACGGCGCTGATCGCGCTGGGCCGGGCCGGCGGCTACCGGGTCTGGGCGACCAGCCGGTCGGAGGAGAAGCGGGAACGCGCCCGGCAGCTCGGCGCCGACCAGGTGTTCGAGCCGGGCGCGCGGCTGCCCGAGCGGGTGGACGCGGTCATGGAGAGCGTCGGCCAGGCCACCTGGGACCACTCGCTCAAGTCGCTCAAGCCCGGCGGCCGGGTCGTCGTCTGCGGGGCGACCAGCGGCGCGGCTCCGTCCGCCGACCTGAACCGGGTCTTCTTCCTGCAGTTGTCCGTCGTCGGCTCGACCATGGGGACCCGTGACCAGCTTCAGCGGCTGGCGGTCTTCCTGGAGCAGACCGGCCTGCGGCCCGAGGTCGACAGGACGTTGCCGCTGGCGCAGGCGCGGGACGGGTTCGCCGCCATGGCGGAGAGCGACCTCTTCGGGAAGATCGTCTTCACTGTGGAATAAGTGAAGGGTTACCACGTGGCCTGCCGGGTGATACAAGAAGAGTGAGGTTGTATCACCCGGAAGGTCATCATCATGGACGTTGAGCCCTTCGGCCCAGGCTCGATGCACTGGGACACCGCGGGCGAATACCGCAACCTGCTTGTGGCCGGCAGCACGCTGGTCATGCAGACCATGCACCCGGCGGTCGGCGCGGCCGTCGCGGAGCACTCGACGTACAAGGAAGATCCGTGGGGACGGCTGACCCGCACGCTCGCCTCCGTGCAGAAATGGGTCTACGACGACGGTCCCGCGGAGGGCCGGCGGCTCAGAGAGCTGCACCGGCCGATCAGCGGCGTGGACGAGCGCGGCAGGCCCTACCACGCCCTGAACGGTGCGGCCTGGGCCTGGGTGCACCTGACGCTGTTCGAGCGGTTCATCACGCTCAATCGCTATTTCGGCACCCCGTTCACGGTCGAGCAGCAGCGGCGGCTGTATGCCGAGTCGCGGCGGCTCGGCGCGATCCTGCAGGTGCCGGAGCGGGAGATGCCGGCGGACCTTGAGGCGTTCTGGCGTTACTTCGACGCGATGGTGGCCGACCGGCTGGAGCCGCATCCGACGGCGCTGGAGGTGTTGTCGGTCATGCGTGGCACGCCCGCGCCGCCGGGATTGCCCAGGCCGTTGCACCGGTTGTGGACGCCGGTCGGGGTGGGGTCGGGGGAGTTCAACCACTTCGTGACGGTCGGCACGCTGCCGGCCGCCGTGCGGGCCAAGCTCGGGTTGCGGTGGACGGCGCGGGAGGAGCGGCGGTTGCGGCAGCTCGGGCACGCGGTGGCGATGCTGACACCGCGGCTGCCCGAACGCCTGCGTTACATGCCCATCGCCTACCACGCCCGCAAGGTGGCCCGCATGTCCCGCCGCACCGAGCGCCGGCATCTGCGCTCCGCGTAGTGCCCACACCTGCGCTCCGCATAGCGGCAAGCCGCTGCGCTCCGCGTAGCGCCGGCATCTGGGCTCCGCGTAGCGGCACGCCGCTGCGCACCGTAGCGGCGGGCCCGCTGGGTCAGCGTTCGAGGATGTCGTGGATGCGGCGGCTTCCGTCCTGCAGCGCCGTACGCAGCTCCACCAGTTTCTCCGGAGTCAGCTGAGCCCGCGAGGCCTCCGCGCGGGCCTCGGCGATGAAGTCGGCCAGCAGCTCGCCCAGCTCGGCGTCCAGCTCCGCGCGGTTGTCCGGCGCGCCCCCGAGGGTGGCCCATGCCTCCGACCAGATCCTGCGCCACTCCCTGCTGAGCCGCTCGCCCTCCCCCTGCCACTGGAAGGCGTGCTCGCTCCACTGCTGCTTCTGCTGGTCCCGGAGCCGCTTGAGATCTTCCTTCTGCTTCTCCCCGAAACGTCTGCCGTCTTCGCGAGCACCCGTGCGAACGTCCTTGGCCATCCGGGTCAGCTCGTCGCGCAGTGACTTGACCGTGTCGCGGACGTCCTCCTTGACCTCGCGCGCGATGTCGCGCACGGAGGCGGAGATCTCCTGCTCCAGGTCGTCGAGCTCGTCGATCCGGGAGCTCAGCTCGTCGCGGCCCTTGTCGGTGATCGAGAACACCTTCTTGCCCTCGACCACCTCGTGCGTCACCAGGCCCTCCTCCTCCAGGCGGGCCAGACGCGGGTAAATGGTCCCGGGAGAGGGGGAGTAGACCCCGAGAAAACGGTCCTGGAGCAGCCGGATCACCTCGTAACCGTGGCGCGGGCTCTCCTCCAGCAACTTGAGCAGGTACAGCCGGAGCCGGCCATGACCGAAGACAGGGCTCATTATTTCTCTCCCTTGAGCAGCGTGACCTCGCCGGAGACCGTGGTCACCGAGAGTGAGGCCATGCCGCCGCCAAGCCGTCCCGTCATCGTCTTCGTGCCGGGACCGCGCTCCTCGAACAGTTCCTTGAACGCGCTGACCACCCTGCCTGAGGTGGACCTGGCGCTGACGTCCGCCTCCACATCCTGGGGCAGCCTGACCAGGATGTCACCGGAAACGCTGTTGAGCGTCACATGACCCGTCGGCCGGAGCACCAGATCCGCCGTGATGCGGCCGGAGATGGTGTTCGCCCTCAGTCGTCGTGGTGTGCCGTCGGCCACGGTCAGATCGCCCGAGACGCTCTTGAAGGCCAGATCGCCCTCCAGCGCCCGGCTCTCGACGGGGCCCGAGACGGTGTTGGCCGTCACGTCGCCGCTGACCGCGTCGAGCACGATCTCCGCGGACACGCTCTTGACGTGCGTGGCCCGCTCGAACCCGGCCACCACGGCGGGCGCCGACACCACGCCGGCGTTGACCCGGCAGGTCTTCGGCACGGCGATCGACAACACGGTCCTGCGCCGGTCGCGGCGCAACCAGCCGAGCAGGCCGTCCCAGGTCAGGTCCTTGTAGGTGACGCTGAGCGTCCTGGTGTCCTCGTCGTAGGTGACCAGGAGCGGCGAGGCCGACTCGACTTCGGAGACCTCCAGGGTGGACGGCCCCTCGCTGGCCAGGACGGCCAGCCTCCCGGCGACGATGCGAACGTCGAGCGTCTCTACTTGGCCGAAGGTGAGCTGCTCAGGCCCCTCGATCGTCCACTGCTGCATGTTCTCCGCCCTCCATGACGACAACACTCCGTCCATTGACACGATATGTCGCGTCTGCGGAAAACTCAAGATGTATCGCGTTCGCCGTCAGACGTGTCCGTGGTCACCGAGGAGGACCGGCGCGAGCGACTCGCGCCGGGGCGACCGAGCAGCCGGAGAGCCGAACAGCTGAAGGACCGGGCAGCCGAAGGGCCGGACAAGCCGGAGGAACCTAGTCGTCCTCGTCGTCGTCGAGGCGGGCCAGCCACGTGGCGAGCCGCTCGATCGGGATCTCGAACTCGGGGTTGAGGTCGACGAACTCACGCAGCCGTTCGCCCAGCCACAGCAGGCTGACCTCTTCGCCGCCGCGCCGCTCGACCAGCTCCTCGATCCCCCGATCGGTGAAGTACATCGAACTCTCCCTTCATCGCGCCCGTGCGGCCCGACTCTAGCCAGTGATCCGTGTTACCCGTGCGGACAGCACGAGACCCCCGGCCGAAGCCGGGGGTCTCGGGGAACTGCGTCAGGCGAACACCTGCTGGAGCATCTCCTCCAGCTCGGTGTCATGCGAGTTGTGCGAGCCCGAGGCCGGTGAGCTGTTGGGCCGGCGAGACACCCGCCGCAGAGACCGGCCGCCCAGCGTCTGCGGGTCCTCGGCCAGCTTCAGCGTCAGGTAGGGCCACGGCCCCATGTTGACCGGCTCGTCCTGCGCCCACACCAGCTCCACCTGCGAGCCGTAGCGCGACAACTCCGCCGCCAGCTCGTCGGTCGGGAACGGGTAGAGGCGCTCCACCCGGACGACGGCGACGTCGTCGCGGCCCGACTTGTCGCGGCCCGCGGCCAGCTCGTAGTAGACCTTGCCGGAGCAGAGCACGACCTTGGTCACCTTGCCGGGGTCGACCGTCTGGTCGCCGAGGACCGGCTGGAAGGTGCCCGAGGTGAAGTCGGACGCCTTGGACGTGGCCGCCTTGTGCCGCAGCAGCCACTTCGGCGTGAAGACCACCATCGGCTTGTGCCGCTCCGACTCCACCTGCCAGCGCAGCAGGTGGAAGTAGTTGGCCGGAGTGGTGGGCTGCGCGATCGTCATGTTGTCGAGCGCGCAGACCTGCAGGAACCGCTCGATGCGGGCCGAGGAGTGGTCGGGGCCCTGACCCTCGAAACCGTGCGGCAGCAGCAGCACGACCGAGGACTTCTGACCCCACTTCTGCTCGCCCGACGAGATGAACTCGTCGATGATCGTCTGGGCGCCGTTGACGAAGTCGCCGAACTGCGCCTCCCAGGCCACCAGGGCGTCCGGCCGCACGACGCTGTAGCCGTACTCGAAGCCGAGCGCCGCGAACTCGCTGAGCAGCGAGTCGTAGACGTAGAACTTCGTGGTGCCCTGGTTGAAGGTCTTGAGCGGCGTGTGGTCGGCGCCGGTCATCCGGTCCACCAGGACGGCGTGGCGCTGCGTGAACGTGCCGCGCCGGGAGTCCTGGCCGACCAGGCGCACCGGGTGGCCGTCCATGAGCAGGGAGCCGTACGCCAGCGTCTCGCCCATGGCCCAGTCGATCGCGTCCTGCTCGACCATCTGGCCACGACGCTGCAGGACCGGCGCCAGGCGCGGGTGCGGCGTGAAGCCCTCGGGCAGGTTGAGCTGGGTGTCGACGATGCGCTTGAGCGTCTCGTCGGTGATCGCCGTCGGCGTGTCGTCGTGCGACCACTTGACGACCTCGGTCGGCGGCACCCGCATCGCGCCCGCCTCAAGCGGCTTCTTGGTCGCCTCGCGGGTCTCGGTGAACGCCTGCTCCAGCTTGGCCTGATAGTCGCGCAGCGCCGACTCGGCCTCCTCGACCGTGATGTCGCCACGGCCGATCAGCGCCTCGGTGTAGAGCTTGCGGGTCGAGCGCTTGGCGTCGATCAGGTCGTACATCAGCGGCTGGGTGAAGGCGGGGTTGTCGCCCTCGTTGTGGCCGCGTCGGCGGTAGCAGATGAGGTCGATGACGACGTCCTTGCGGAACGCCTGGCGGTATTCGTAGGCCAGCTCGCCCACGCGGACCACGGCCTCGGGGTCGTCGCCGTTGACGTGGAAGATCGGTGCCTGGATCATCCGGGCCACGTCGGTCGCGTAGACCGAGGACCTGGACGAGGCGGGCGAGGTGGTGAAGCCGACCTGGTTGTTGACCACCACGTGCACGGTGCCGCCGGTGCGGTAGCCGCGCAACTGCGACAGGTTGAGCGTCTCCGCCACGACGCCCTGGCCGGCGAAGGCCGCGTCGCCGTGGATGAGCACGGGCAGGACGGTGAAGCCCTCCTCGCCGCGCTCCAGGAGGTCCTGCTTGGCGCGCACGACGCCTTCGAGGACCGGGTCGACCGCCTCCAGGTGGGAGGGGTTGGCCACCACGGACGCGCCGATGGTCTTGCCGCTCGGCGCGGTGAACGTGCCCGACGCGCCGAGGTGGTATTTCACGTCACCGGAGCCGTGCGCGGTGCGCGGGTCGATGTTGCCCTCGAACTCGCCGAAGATCTGCGCGTAGGACTTGCCCACGATGTTGGCCAGCACGTTGAGCCGGCCGCGGTGGGCCATGCCCATGACGACCTCGTCGAGGCCCTCGTCGGCGGCGTCGCTGATCACCGAGTCGAGCAGCGGGATCAGGGACTCGCCGCCCTCCAGCGAGAAGCGCTTCTGGCCGACGAACTTCGTCTGCAGGAACGTCTCGAACGCCTCGGCGGTGTTGAGCCGCGACAGGATGTTGAGCTGCTCGTCGCGCTCGGGCGACTTGTGCGGCTTCTCGACCCGTGTCTGGATCCAGGACCGCTCTTCGGGGTTCTGGATGTGCATGTACTCGATGCCGACGGTGCGGCAGTAGGAGTCACGCAGCACGCCCAGGATGTCGCGCAGCTTCATCAGCGGGCGGCCGCCGAAACCGCCGGTGGCGAACTCGCGCTCCAGGTCCCACAACGTCAGGCCGTGGGACTGGATGTCGAGGTCGGGGTGCTTACGCTGCTTGTATTCGAGCGGGTCGGTCTCGGCCATCAGGTGGCCGCGCACGCGGTAGGCGTGGATGAGCTCGATCACGCGGGCGGACTTCGCCACGTCGTCGTCGTGCGTGGCGGAGATGTCCTGGACCCAGCGAACCGGCTCGTAGGGGATCCGCAGCGCCTCGAAGATCTCGTCGTAGAAGCCGTCCTCGCCGAGCAGCAACCGGTGGATCTGGCGCAGGAAGTCGCCCGACTGGGCGCCCTGAATGATCCGGTGGTCGTAGGTGCTGGTCAGCGTCATGACCTTGGAGACGGCCAGCCGCGAGAGCGTGTCGGGGGACGCGCCCTGGTATTCGGCCGGGTATTCCATCGCGCCCACGCCGATGATCGTGCCCTGGCCGGGCATCAGCCGCGGCACGGAGTGCACGGTGCCGATGGTGCCGGGGTTGGTCAGCGAGATCGTGGTGCTCGTGAAGTCGTCGACGCCCAGCTTGCCCGCGCGGGCCTTGCGGACGACGTCTTCGTAGGCGACCCAGAACTGCCGGAAGTCCATCTCCTCGGCGCCCTTGATCGAGGGCACGAGGAGCTGGCGCTCGCCGTTGCTCTTCTGCACGTCGATCGCCAGACCCAGGCCCACGTGCTCGGGCTTGACCAGCGTCGGCTTGCCGTCGACCTCGGTGAAGGAGTAATTCATCTCCGGCAGGGCCTTCAGCGCCTTGACGATCGCGAAACCGATCAGGTGCGTGAAGGAGATCTTTCCGCCGCGACCCCGCTTGAGGTGATTGTTGATCACGATGCGGTTGTCGATGAGCAGCTTGGCCGGGATGGCACGCACGCTGGTCGCCGTCGGGACCGTCAGCGACAGGTCCATGTTGGCGGCGGTGCGGGCCGCGGCACCGCGCAGCTTGACCTCTTCGGCGCCCTTGGGCACCGGAGTGGCCGGCTGCTTCGGCTTCTCGGCCGCCGGTGGCGCCTTGGGCGGCGCCTGGGGGGGCGCGGGCACGGTCGCAGTGCCGTTCGCCGCCTCCCTCACCGGGGTTCGGCCCGGCCCATAATCCGGGTTGTAGTCAGCGAAGAAGTTCCACCAGGCCTTGTCGACAGACTCTGGATCTTGAAGGTACTTCTGGTACAGCTCGTCGACAAGCCATTCGTTCTGACCAAAGCTTGCCAGTGGGTTTGTCCGCGACGACTCAGACGACACGGCGGAAATCGCCCTCTTCCGCAGATCGGCGTTGATGTTAGAGAACCTGTCCAAGGCTACTCGCCCGGACCGGCAGCGTGCGCCGCAGGTGACGTGCCGCCTCGAACGATCCTCTCAGGACAGCGCGAAGAGGTCACGTCTCCCTAGTCAATCCAGGTGGTGCCGCGATTATTACTCTTTGGTATCAACGCCTCGGCAAGAGGTTTATTTCCCCCCAGACACCACTCTGCTCGCGATTCGCACCTCTGGGGATATCTCGGACAGCAGGTCCGCCAGTTCCTCGCCCGCCTGCTTGAGCTCCTCCAGTGACGTGGGCTCCAGCCGTTCGAGCAGGAAGATCGCGTTGGTCGTCTCCTCGGTGAGCCGGGTGCGCGCCACCTGGCGCCAGTTCCAGCGCCGGCAGGTGACCCCGGTGTCGTCGCGCCAGATCACCTCGCCGGGCTCGGGCTGCCCGAGCGCCTCCTCCGACGCCTCGTCGCCGGCCGCCCTGACCAGCCGCGCCGGGCCGACGTAACGATCGAGGTCCTCGCCGCCGATCGGCAGCGCGTGCTTCACGCTGATCGAGTTGTACGCGTCCACCGCCCGGTTGATCTCCGGCAGCGGCAGCCGCCTGGTCAGCGCGTCGACCGAGGGCCGGGTCCGCTGCGGCTTGGCCCCGAAGGCGCGGTAGGCGTCCTTCCAGGCGTCGATCTTGCCGGCCTGGACCCCCTCGGCCGAGGCTGAGGCCGCGGCCAGCCAGGCCCTGGAGCGGTCGTCGGTGGGCCCGTTGCGCAGGCCGTGCGCCGTCATGACCAGCACCGCGAAGTCCGGACGTAGTTCGAGGACGGCGTCGTCCACCCAGATGTCGTCAAGCATCCGCTCAGTTTATGAGTCCGGACCAACCGCAAAATTCCCTTTGCAAAATAGCCTTTGCGGTTTACGGTGAGATCATGGAGTACCAATACAAGATCAGCGATCCCCAGGTGCTCAAGGTGGTCGCCCACCCGCTGCGCGTGCGCCTGCTCGGCCTGCTGCGCAGCGACGGCCCGGCCACCGCCAGCGAGCTGGGCCGCACCGTGGGCGAGAGCTCCGGCTCGACCAGCTACCACCTGCGGGAGCTGTTCAAATACGGCTTCATCGAGGAGGACGACGAGCGGAGCGACGGCCGCGAGCGCCGCTGGCGGGCCCGCCACCGCTACACCTCCTGGGACAACGTCGAGATGGCGGCGACCGGCGAGGGCCGCGAGGCCGTGCGGATCATGCACCTGCGGCAGGTGGAGTCGGTCGGGCGCCTGCTGGAGGCGTTCGACCTCGGCGAACGGCCCCGCGCGTGGGTGGACGTGTCCGGCATGAGCGACCACCTGGTGGACCTGCCGCCCGCCGGGCTGCTCGAGTTCGTCGAACAGGCCACGGAGTTGTTGCGCGAGGTCGTCCGCCGCCACGAGGGCGACCCCGAGAGCAAACGGGTCAACGTCTGGCTGGGCGGCGTCCCGGTCGGGCGCGGGGTGGACCGATGACCGCCCGGTCCGCGCTGCGGCGCTACATGCTGGTCAGCTTCCTGTCCTGGCTGCCCATCGGGCTCACCGTGGCGAGCATGGTGCTGCTGATGACCGAGCGGGGCCTCAGCCTGGCGGAGGTCGGACTGGCCATGACGGTGTTCTCGCTCGTCACGGTCAGCCTGGAGCTGCCCACGGGCGGCCTGGCCGACGTCGTGGGACGGCGCATGGTGCTGGCCGCCTCGGCGGCGTTCCTCGTGGCGGGGCTGGCGCTGCTGAGTGTGTCCACGACGTTATGGATGTTCATGGTCGCCGGCGTGTTCAAGGGTGTGGCCAGAGCGTTGTCGAGCGGCCCGGCCACCTCCTGGTACGTCGACACGCTGCACGAGATCGAGGGCCCCGGCGCGGATCTCAGGCCCGGCCTGGCCAAGGGCGGCGCGATGGAGTCCGTGGCGCTGAGCGTGGGCGTGCTGGCCGGCGGCTGCGTGCCGCTCCTGGTGCCGGCGGAGCTGATGTTCCCGCTGGCGGCCCCGCCGCTGCTGGGCGCGCTGGCCGGGGTGGTCATGCTGGTCGTGGTGGTGTTCGCGCTGCCGGAGCCGGCGCACGTCAGCAGGTCGCTGGCCGGCGTGCTGCGCGAGGTGCCCGCCACCGTCGTCTCCGGCGTGCGCCTGGCGGCGGGCGGCGCGATGTTGCGCCGCCTGATGCTCGCCGCCGCCGGCTTCGGCGTGGTCCTGGTCTCCATCGAGCTGCTCACGCCCGGCCGGCTGGCCGAGCTGGCCGGCACGGCCGAGCTCGGCAGCATGGCCTACGCCGTGGTCGCGGCGCTGGGGTTCGCGGGCAGCGCGGCGGGCAGCGCGCTCGCGCCCCGCGCGGCCAGGCTGGCGGGCGGCTCGGCCAGGGGCGCCATCGCGGGCGTGGTGGTCTGCGCGCTCTCGGTCGGGTCGCTGGCCGCCACGTCCGGCGTCGGTGGCGCGGCGGGCCTGGTGAGCGCCGCCCTCGCCTATGTCGTGCTCTTCGCCGGGCTCGCGGTGACCAGCCTGCTCTGCCTGGAGATGACGCACCGCGCGGTCACCGCCGCCGAGCGCACCACCGTCACCTCGACCAGCTCGCTCTCGCTCCAGGCCGGTGGGATGCTGGCGAACCTGACGTTCGGCGCCCTGGCCGCGCAGGCGGGCCTCGCCGCGGCATGGGGGAGCGCGGCGGTGGTGGCGCTCGCCTCCGCCCTGCTGTTCGTGCGGATGCCCGCGGCTAAAGACTCCAGTCCAGCTCAGGCCCGACCGGCACGATCCGGCTCGGGTTGATGTTGGTCTGGGTGAGGTAGTAGTGGCGCTTGATCTGGTCGAAGTCGGTGGTCTCGCCGAAGGCCGCGATGGCGTGCAGCCTGCGGGCGTACGCCCACAGCGCGGGATAGTCGGTCAGCCGCCGCACCGAGCACTTGAAGTGCCCGTGGTAGACCGAGTCGAAGCGGGCCAGGGTCGTGTAGAGGCGCACGTCACTGTCGGTGAGTGTGTCGAAGAGATACGCCGACTCGGCCAGCCGCACCTCCAGGAAGTCGAGCGTGGTGAAGACGCGCGCCACGGCCTCCTCGTACACCTGCTGGTCGCGGGAGAAGCCCGCCTCGTAGACCGCGTTGTTGAGGCCGTGGTAGAGGCGGTCGTTCATGATGTCGATGTCGGGGCGCAGGCGTGCGGGATAGAGGTTGGGGGCGGTGCCCCATGACGTCTCCAGATCCAGGGTGATCTGGGGGAAGTCGTTGGTGATGATCCGCTTGTCCCGGATGTCCCAGACGCAGGGGACGGTGTAGCGGCCCGCGTAGCCGGGGTCGGTCGCGTGGTAGAGCTCCGACAGGTATTCCGGGTCGCCGCCGGGGATCCGCCAGCCCTTCTCGTCGCGGATGGGGTCGACGATCGTCACGTCCAGCATGTCCTCCAGACCCAGCAGGGCCCGGACGATCAGCACGCGCTGGGCCCACGGGCAGGCGTAGGAGGCGTAGATCCGGTAGCGGCCGGGCTCGGGGGGGCCGAGTCGTTCCGTGAAGCGGTTCGGCTGCCGGACGAAGCGGCCATCGTCTGAGATCTCGCGGCTCAGCTTCATGGTCCTAGTAGAACATGATTCGGCTCTAGAACTTCATTCGGGCACAATTAAGGTCATGACGAAGTTCGTGGTGACCCCTGCCAGTCTGTCGCAGCGGGAGGCGTGGATCGGCGGGTCCATCCCCGACGTCGAGCGGGTGCGCCCGGGGTTGTGGTCGATCCCGGTGCCGATCCCCGTCAACCCCCTGCGGTACGTGCTGGTCTACGCCCTGGAACTGCCCGACGGCGTGGTGATCGTCGATGCCGGCTGGAACACCGACGAGGCGTACGACGCGCTGGTCGCCGGGCTCGGCGTGGCCGGCTACGCCATCACCGACGTCAAGGGCGTGCTGGTCACCCACATCCATCCCGATCACTACGGCCTGGCCGGGCGCGTCCGCGAGATGTCGGGCGCCTGGATCGCGCTGCATCCGGCCGACGCCCGCCTGGTCCGCGAGCGTTATGACGACGACGCCATCGACTCCCTGATCGAGCGGGAACGCGCGCTGCTCGTCCGCTGCGGGGTGCCGCCGCTGACGCTGGACGAGCTGGCCGGCGCGTCGATGATGATCAGGCACATGGTCTCGATGGCCAAGCCCGACCGGCTGGTGGAGGACGGGGAGGAGCTCAAGCTGCCCGGGTGGGACCTGCGCGCCATCTGGACCCCCGGCCACTCGCCCGGTCATCTGTGCTTCGTCTCGCCCTCGCGCCGGGTGCTGCTCTCCGGTGACCACGTGCTGGCGAAGATCACGCCCTTCGTGGCCGTGCATCCGCAGTCCGGGCCCAACCCGCTGGCCGACTACCTCGACTCGCTGGCCGCCGTGCGCAAGCTGGACATCGAGGAGGTGCTGCCCGCGCACGAGTACCGCTTCCTGGAGCTGGCCGAGCGGGTGGACTACGTGATGGCCCACCACGACGAGCGGCTGGCCGAGATCGAGCAGGTCGTCGGCACGGCCGACGGCGTCGCCTGCTGGGACGTGGCGACCCGGCTGACCTGGTCGCGGCCGTGGGAGACGATCCCGCCGTTCATGCGGCGCTCGGCGAACAACGAGACGCTGGCGCATCTGGCGTGGCTGGAGGCCAAGGGGCGGGCGCGCCGGGTGCCGGGCGAGCCCGACCTGTGGTTCCCGGCCTGACGTCACACAAGCCCGGCTCGGGCTACATCGCATCGGTCCCCGCTCGGGATATCGTAGTCATACTAGAATGTTGTTCTCCTGCGTGGGAGGTTCGATGTTGCGGTTCGATGACAGGGTCGCGATCGTCACGGGGGCCGGGCACGGCCTCGGCAAGGCACATGCTCTCCTGCTGGCCGAGCGGGGCGCCAAGGTCGTCGTCAACGACCTCGGGGGCGCGCTCGACGGCACGGGCGCCTCCACGGGGCCCGCCGCCGACGTGGTGGACCTGATCACGAAGAACGGCGGCGAGGCCGTCGCCAACGTCGACGACGTCGCCACGCCCGAGGGCGCGCTGGGCATCGTGCAGGCGGCCGTCGACGCGTTCGGCAAGGTCGACATCGTCGTCAACAACGCGGGCATCCTGCGGGACAAGTCGTTCGCCAAAATGACGGTCGAGGACTTCGACGGGGTGCTCGCCGTGCACGTGCGGGGCTCCTACCTGGTCAGCCAGGCCGCCTATCCGATCATGAAGGCGGCCGGTTACGGGCGCATCGTCAACACCTCCAGCCCGGCGGGCCTGTTCGGCAACTTCGGCCAGGCCAACTACTCCACCGCCAAGATGGGCCTGGTCGGCCTGACCAAGACGCTCGGCATCGAGGGCGCGCGCAACGGCATCAAGGCCAACGCCATCGCGCCCATCGCCTGGACCCGGATGACGGAGGCGCTGCTGCCGGCCGAGTTCGAGGCCAAGTTCACGCCGGAGCGGGTCAGCGCGCTGGTGGCCTATCTCGTGCACGACTCGTGCGAGGCGAGCGGCGAGGTCTTCAGCGTCGGCGGCGGCCGGGTGGCGCGGGTGTTCGTGGCCGAGGGGCCGGGCTGGAAGGCCGACGACCTCACGCCGGAGGCCATCGCCGGCAACTGGGACAGCATCATGGCCGAGCAGCCGTACGTGCTCACGGCGGCCGACTCGATGAAGGCCATGCTCTGATCCCGTAGTCCCGGCCGGAGCCGGTCCCCGCCGATGGCGGAGGCCGGCTCTTTGCTTTCCCCACAAAGACCGAAATGTCGGAAATGTGCGTACGAAGGCTAGCTTTGTTCGATCTTCGGCGGAAGTTGGCGGAGTTTGGTCGATTCTCACTCTTGATTTGCCGCATCGGTGATCTTATTGTCTCGGCATGACCTCCCAGCCGGGCTCCGCCGGCGACGTGCTGACGCTCATCAGCGCCGGCTCGGCGACGACCCGTTCCGATCTCGCGAGGCTCACGGGCCTGGCCAGGTCCACGATCTCCCAGCGCGTGGACGCGCTGATAGAGCGCGGCCTGGTGGAGGAGACCGAGAGCGGCGAGTCCACCGGCGGCCGGCCGCCCCGGCAGTTGCGCCTGCACACCGAGGAGCACGCCTTCGCGGGCGTCGACCTGGGCGCCACGCACTGCCGGGTCGCGCTGATGGACATCTCGGGCGACGTGCTGGCCGAGTGCGAGGACAAGCTGCTCATCGGCGACGGGCCGGACAAAGTGCTGGCCCACGTGGACGAGCGGCTCGACCGGCTGCTCAGCGAGGCGGGGCGGCCCAGGGCGGCGCTGCGCGCGCTGGGCATCGGGGTGCCGGGGCCGGTGGAGTTCGCCACGGGACGGCCGAACAACCCGCCGATCATGCCGGGCTGGAACGACTACCCCATCCCCGAATACTTCGGCGGCGTGGCGGTGCTGGTCGACAACGACGTCAACGTGATGGCGCTCGGCGAGCACCGCAACGCCTTCCCCGGCATCAGGCACCTGCTGTTCGTCAAGGTCGGCACGGGCATCGGCTGCGGCATCATGGCCGAAGGCACGCTGCACCGGGGCGCCCAGGGCTCGGCGGGCGACATCGGGCACATCAGGGTCAGCGGCCACGAGGACGCCGGCTGCCGGTGCGGCAACAGCGCGTGTCTGGAGGCCGTGGCCGGCGGGGCGGCCATCGCGCGGCGGCTGACCGAGCTGGGCCTGGCGGCCGAGTCGGGGGGCGACGTGGTGGCGCTCGTCCAGGCCGGCAACACCCAGGCGCTGCGGCTGGTCAGAGAGGCGGGTCGGCTCATCGGCGAGGTGCTGGCCGGCCTGGTCAACTTCTTCAACCCCGAGGTCATCGTCATCGGCGGCGCGCTGTCGCGGGTGCACGAGCATCTGCTCGCCGGCATCAGGGAGACGGTCTACCGCAGGTCGCTCCCGCTGGCCACGCACCATCTGTCGATCACGCCGAGCCGTACGGGGATCAACGCCGCCGCCCTGGGCGCGGGGATCCTCGCCATCGAGCACTACCTCTCACCCGACAACATCAACCGGATCGTCAACGCCTGAAAGGGATCTCCGATGCTGGTCATGAAGGGCATCGTCAAGCAGTTCCCCGGCGTGCGCGCGCTGGACGGAGTCGATCTCGACGTGCGGGCGGGGGAGGTGCACTGCCTGCTCGGCCAGAACGGCGCCGGCAAGTCGACCCTGATCAAAGTGCTGGCCGGGGTCCACCAGCCGGACGAGGGCACGATCGTCTTCAACGACGCGCAGGTGCGGCCCAGCAGCCCGATCGACGCCATCAGGCTCGGCTTCGCCACCATCTACCAGGAGCTGGACCTGGTCGACGGGCTCAGCGTGGCCGAGAACATCTTCCTCGGCCACGAGCACTCCCGCTTCGGCTTCGTCAACAGGGCCGCCGCCAGGCGCGCCGCCCGCGAGGTGCTGACGCGGCTGGGCCATCCGGAGATCCGCCCGTCGTCGGAGGTCGGGCGGTTGTCGCCGGCGGCCAAGCAGGTCGTCTCGATGGCCCGCGCGCTCTCCCACGACGCCCGCCTGATCATCATGGACGAGCCGTCCGCCGCCCTCGCCCACGACGAGGTCGCGAACCTGTTCCGGATCATCCGCGAGCTGACCTCCCAGGGTGTGGCCGTCGTCTACATCTCCCACCGCCTGGAGGAGATCCGCGAGATCGGCGACCGGGTGACCGTGCTGAAGGACGGACGTACCGTCGCCGTGGGTCTGCCGGCGCGAGACACGCCGACGACGCAGATCGTCTCCCTCATGACGGGCCGCAACGTCGAGTACGTCTTCCCGCCCCGAGGCGAACGCGTGCCGGGCCAGGAGGTGCTCCGCGTCGAGGGCCTGACCGCGCCGGGGGTCTTCGCCGGCGTCTCGTTCTCCGTGCGGGAGGGCGAGATCGTCGGGCTGGCCGGCCTCGTCGGCTCGGGGCGCTCGGAGATCCTGGAGGCGGTCTACGGAGCGCGCCCCGCCACCGGCCGCGTCCTGCTCGACGGCCGGCCCGTCCGCAGGGGCGTCGTCGGCACCGTCCGGCAGGGCATGGGCCTGGCCCCCGAGGAGCGCAAGGCCCAGGCGCTGCTCCTCGACCAGAGCGTCACCGCGAACATCACGCTGGGGACCCTGACGGAGTTCGCCAGGTTCGGCTGGATCGACCGCAAGCGGGAGCGGGAGGAGGCCAGGCGGTTGTCGGAGCTGCTCGACATCCGCCCGCCCGACACCGAGCGCCCGATCAGGACGTTGTCGGGCGGCAACCAGCAGAAGGCCGTGCTGGCCCGCTGGCTGCTCGGCGGGCGCAAGCTGCTCCTGCTCGACGAGCCGACCAGGGGCGTGGACGTGGGCGCCAGGGCCGAGCTGTACGCGGTGATCCACGACCTGGCCGAGCGGGGCATCGGCGTGCTGCTGGTCTCCAGCGAGGTGCCGGAGGTGCTCGGGCTGGCCGACCGGGTGCTGGTGCTGCGCGAGGGGGCCGTCATTCACGAGGGCGCGGCCACGGAGCTGGACGAACATCGCGTACTGGACATGATCATGAATGGGAGGGCGGCGTGATGAGCGAGCCCACAAGACACGCGGATCCGCCCACCGGGGATGCGGCCGCGAGAGGGCCGGGGCCGATGCGCGGCCTCGGTTCGGGCATCTCCGAGATGCGCCATCTCGGCCTGCTGGGGGCGCTCGCGATCCTGGTGCTCGTCGGCATGTTCACCAGGCCGGACAACTTCCTCACCACCTCCAACCTGGTCAGCATCCTGTCGCTGGCGGCCACGATCGGCGTGATCACGGTCGGGGCCACGTTCGTGATCATCGGCGGTGGCATCGACCTGTCGGTGGGCGCGGTCATGGCGCTGGCCTCGGTCTGGGCGACGACGCTGGCCACGCAGTCGTACGGGCCGGTGGTGATGGTGATCTGCGCGGTCCTCGTCGGCGCCGGGGCCGGGCTGGTCAACGGGCTGCTCATCTCCTACGGGCGGCTGGTGCCGTTCATCGCCACGCTGGCCATGCTCGTCGCCGCCCGCGGGCTGGCGCAGCGCATGTCCGACCGCAAGACGCAGCTCATCCAGGCCGAGAACGCCACCATCGTCGACCTGTCGACCACCCGGCTGCTCGGCATCCCGCTGCTGGTCTACATCTTCGCCCTGGTCGTGGTGCTGGGGTGGATCCTGCTCAACCGCACGACGTTCGGGCGGCGGACGTACGCGGTCGGGGGCAACCCCGAGGCGGCCAGGCTCGCCGGAATCGACGTGCGCAGGCACACGATGTTGCTCTACGCCCTGTCCGGGCTCTGCTGCGGCATCGCGGCCGTGCTGATCATGGCGCGCACGACCACGGGCTCGTCCACCCACGGCGACCTGTACGAACTCGACGCCATCGCCGCCGTCATCATCGGCGGCACGCTGCTCACCGGGGGCCGGGGCACGATCGTGGGCTCGATCCTGGGTCTGCTGATCTTCACGCTCATCACCAACCTGTTCATTCTCAACGGGCTGAACACCAGCGATCAGTTGATCGCCAAGGGTCTGATCATCGTCGTCGCGGTCCTTCTCCAGCGGCGGAACTTGAAGGAGAGAGCACCATGAGCGAGAACGTCGCGCGCAGGGGATTCCTCGTCGGCGGAGCCGTCCTCTTAGCGGCCGGCTGCACCAGCAACGAGCCCGCTGCCGCGCCCACCAGCGCGGCGGCCGCCCCCGCCCCGGCGGCGAGCGGCAACGACCAGGCCGGCCAGAAGGTCGTGATCGGCTTCTCGGCGCCGGCCGCCGACCACGGGTGGATCGCGGCCATCGCCAAGAACGCCGAGGCCGCCGCCAAGCAGTTCGCCGACGTCGAGTTCAGGTCCGTCGAGCCGACGAACGACATCAACCAGCAGATCTCGGCGGTCGAGTCACTCATCGCGGCCAAGGTGAGCGCCCTGGTGATCCTGCCGAACGACGGCCAGCAGCTCAACCAGATCGCGTTGCAGGCCACCGCCGCCGGCATCCCGGTCATCAACCTCGACCGCGTCTTCCCCGACAAGCTGGCCTACCGGACCTGGATCGGCGGCGACAACTACGGCATGGGCGTCGCGGCCGGTCACTTCATCGGCAAGCAGCTCAAGGACAAGGGCGTCGCCAGCCCCGTGATCGTCGAGATCCAGGGCATCGCCACGCTGCCGCTGACGCAGGACCGCAGCAAGGGGTTCGCGGACGCGCTGAAGACCTACGGGTTCAGCGTCACGGCCAAGCAGGACGCCAAGTTCACCGTCGAGACCGGCAACCAGGTGGCCACGTCGCTGCTCCAGGCGCACAAGAAGATCGACGCGCTCTGGAACCACGACGACGACCAGGGCGTGGGCGTGCTCGCCGCGATCAAGGAGGCGAACCGCAACGAGTTCATCATGGTCGGCGGGGCCGGGTCGCTGAACGCGATGAAGGAGATCCAGTCGGGCACTTCGGTGCTGCAGGCCACGGTCACCTACAGCCCCACGATGGCCTCCTCCGCCATCAAGCTCGCGCGTCTGATAGCCCAGGGGAAGGGCATGAGTGATCTGGTGGAAAACCAGGTTCCCCAGTCCATCACGCTCGCGTCCGAGACCATTACCAAGGAGAACGTCGAGAAGTACCTGGCGCTCGGCTTCGAATCCTGATCGGGGGTTGCATGTCAGACATCACGAGCATCGGCGTGGGCATGGTCGGCTACGCCTTCATGGGCCGTGTCCACTCCCAGGCCTGGCGCAGCGTGGGGGCCTTCTTCGACCTGCCGCTGGCGCCGCGCATGGCGGTGCTCGCCGGCCGGTCGAAGGAGCGCACCGAGGCCGCCGCCGCGCAGCTCGGCTGGGCGGGCGTCGAGACGGACTGGCGTGAGCTGATCAAGCGTGACGACGTGCAGATCGTGGACATCTGCACGCCGGGCGACTCCCATGCCGAGATCGCCATCGCCGCGCTGGAGGCCGGCAAGCACGTGCTCTGTGAGAAGCCGCTGGCCAACACCGTCGCCGAGGCCGAGGCCATGGTGGCGGCGGCCGCCGCGGCGCCGGGCAAGAGCATGGTCGCCTTCAACTACCGGCGGGTGCCCGCGATCGCGCTCGCCCGCCGCTACGTCGAGGAGGGCCGGCTCGGCGAGATCAGGCACGTGCGCGCCGCCTACTTGCAGGACTGGATCGTCGACCCGGAGTTCCCGCTGGTCTGGCGGTTGCAGAAGGACAAGGCGGGGGCCGGCGCGCTCGGTGACATCGGCTCGCACATCGTGGACGCGGCGCAGTTCATCACCGGCGAGAAGGTGGTCGGGGTCTCGGCGCTGACGGAGACGTTCATCAAGGAGCGCCCGCTGGCGACCGAGTCGGCCGGGCTGGGCGCGACCGGCTCGGCGGCCAGGGGCACGGTCACCGTGGACGACGCCGCGCTGTTCATCGGCCGGCTGTCCGGCGGCGGGGTGGCCTCCTTCGAGGCCACCCGCTTCGCCAGCGGGCGCAAGAACGCGATGCGCATCGAGATCAACGGCTCGCTCGGCAGCCTCTCCTTCGACTTCGAGGCCATGAACGAGTTGTGGCTCAGCGTCCACGGGGGCGGCTTCGAGCGGATCCTGGTCACCGAGCCCGACCACCCCTACGTGGGCGCCTGGTGGCCGCCGGGGCACGGGCTCGGCTACGAGCACACCTTCACCCACGAGATCAAGGACTTCCTGGAGGCGGTCGCCACCGGGGCCGACCCGTCGCCGTCGTTCGCCGACGGGCTGCGGGTGCAGCGGGTGCTGGAGGCGGTCGAGCGCAGCGCGGCTGAGGGCAGCCGCTACACGAACGTGGAGGATTGACGCATGCGACCAGTCACGCTGTTCACGGGACAGTGGGCGGACCTGCCGTTCGAGGAGGTGTGCCGGCTGGCGGCCGAGTGGGGCTACGACGGCCTGGAGATCGCCTGCTCCGGTGACCACTTCGACGTGGCCCAGGCGGTGGCCGACCCGTCATACGTCGAGCAGAAGCGCGAGCAGCTCGACAAGCACGGCCTGAAGGTGTGGACCATCTCCAACCACCTCGTCGGCCAGGCGGTCTGCGACCTCATCGACGAGCGCCACAAGGCCATCCTGCCGGCCCGCGTCTGGGGCTCGGGCGACCCCGAGTCGGTGCGCCGGGCCGCCGCCGAGGACATGAAGGACACCGCGCGGGCCGCCGCGCTGCTGGGCGTGGACACGGTGGTGGGCTTCACCGGCTCCTCCATCTGGCACACGGTCGCGATGTTCCCGCCGGTGCCCGCCGCCATGGTGGAGGCCGGCTACCAGGACTTCGCCGACCGCTGGAACCCCATCCTCGACGTCTTCGACGAGGCCGGGGTCCGCTTCGCCCACGAGGTCCATCCGAGCGAGATCGCCTACGACTACTACACGACGGTCAGGACGCTGGAGGCGATCGGCCACCGTCCCGCGTTCGGCCTCAACTGGGACCCCTCGCACATGGTCTGGCAGGACCTCGACCCGGTGGGCTTCATCCTCGACTTCAAGGACCGGATCTACCACGTCGACTGCAAGGACACGCGCATGCGCGTCGGCGACGGCCGCAAGGGCCGCCTGTCGTCGCACCTGCCGTGGGCCGACATGCGGCGCGGCTGGGACTTCGTCTCGACGGGCCGGGGCGACGTGCCGTGGGAGGACTGCTTCAGGGCGCTCAACTCGATCGGCTACGAAGGGCCGATCTCGATCGAGTGGGAGGACGCGGGGATGGACCGGCTGGACGGGGCCAAAGAGGCGCTGGGCTACATCCGGCGGCTCAACTCCATCACCCCGCCGGCGACGGCCTTCGACGCGGCCTTCTCCACCACCTAGGAGGGCGCTCCAGGCGCCGGGTGAGTGTCCCGGCGCCTGGGCCGCACGTCAGTAGTCGTCGCGGTCGTGTGCCCGCTCGTCCCTCAGGTCCCAGTAGTAGCGGTCCTCGTGGGTGAGCGCCCACTCGAGGATGTTGAACGGCTTCCAGTGGTCGTGATCGTTGACGGCGACGGCCTGCTGCTGGGCGGCGGTCGAGGAGCTCGTCTCCGCGAGAGCCGGAACGGCGAACAGGGCCGTGGCTCCGATCGCGGTGGCGGCGAGGATGGGTCCGAATCGGCGCACCGTAGATTCCTTTCTGTATTGAAACTGCTACTAGCTGTAGCAGAGCAGAGAGGTGCGGGTGCGTTACCTCGCCGGTGCCGGGGCGTGCCTTTCCCAGGACTGGGCCATAGGAAGAGCTCCTGGCGGGACGTCGCCAGGAGCTCTTCCGGATGCTTTCGCCCGTGCCGTCAGTCCATGAGGACGATCTGGCGCAGCACCTCGCCGCCGCGCAGGGCCGCCACGGCGTCGTTCAGATCGCCGAGGCGGATGCGGGAGCTGATCATCGATTCGAGGTCGAGCTGGCCGGACTTGTGGAGTTTGGCGAAGTAGGGGAAGTCGTGGCGCACGTCGGCTTCGCCGTACAGGCTGGAGAGCAGGTTCTTGCCCTCGAACAGCAGGCTGAACGCCGAGATCGACACCATGTCGTCCATCGCGCCCGCGCCGACCACGATGACGTCGCCGCCCTGCCGGGTGACCGCCCAGGCGCTCTGGATCGTGGCGCCCTTGCCGACCACCTCGAAGCCGTAGTCGAAGCCGGCGCCGCCGGTGATCTCGTTCAGCGCGTCGGGGACCTGCTCGGGGGTGACCGCGTGGGTGGCCCCGACCTTCCTGGCCAGCTCGTGCTTGGACTCCAGCGGGTCGATCGCGAGGATCGTCCTGGCGCCGGAGACGCGGGCGCCCTGGATGACCGACAGGCCGACGCCGCCGCAGCCGATCACCGCGACCGTGGAGCCCGGGCGTACCTTCGCGGTGTTGATCGCGGCGCCGACGCCGGTGGTGATGCCGCAGCCGATCAGGGCCGCCGCCTCCCACGACACGTCGTCGTCGATCTTGATCGCGCCCTGCCAGGGCACGATGACCTCCTCGGCCCAGGTGCCGCAGCCCGCCATCCCGAACGCCGTCGCGCCGTCGCCGCCGAACCGGAAGTTGCCCTTGGTGAAGCCCTCGATCACGTACTTCATGCACAGGAACGGCTGGCCGCCCACGCACAGGTCGCACTCCTGGCAGGCCGGGCGCCAGCTGATCACCACGTGGTCGCCGGGTTTGACGGAGCTGACGTGCTCGCCCACCTCGACCACCTCGCCCGAGCCTTCGTGGCCGGGGACGAGCGGCACGGGTTGCGGCAGCACGCCGGACATGGCCGACAGGTCCGAGTGGCAGACGCCCGTCGCTTTGATCCGCACACGGACGTCGCCCGGCCCGACCGGGGCCAGGGTGACGTCGTCGCGGATGTCGAGCTTGTCGTTGCCTACGGCGTGCAGGATCGCGGCGCGCATGGGGTTCCTCCTCGTGCCTGGGGCTAATCGTCGAGGGAAAGGGCGGCTTTGGGGCAGGACCGGACGGCGTGGCGGACGCGGTCCTGCAGTTCGGGGGGTGGTTCGGGAAGCAGGACGTGGAGCTGGTCGTCGTCGTCCACGTCGAACACTTCGGGGGCGAGCCCCATGCACACGGCGTTGGCCTCGCAGACCAGCTCGTCTACCTTGACCTTCATGAGAGCCTCCTGTGATCCCATGAGACCACTTTGGTGCGCTCCACGACGTACGCCACCCGCTTCAGCCCGGTCTTCTCCACGTACGGGCGCAGCAGGTCGTCGGGCACGCCAGGAGTCATCCGGCGGGCGATCATCATGCCGATGGCCATGACCCGATCGCGCTCGTCCACCCGTTCGGCCGTTCCGTACAGCAGGACGCCGCGCAGCTCGCCGTAGTCGTCGCCGGTCTCGATGAGGCAGCTCACCCGGGGATCGCGGGCCAGGTTGCGGGTCTTCTGCGCCTTGGCGTAGGTCCAGAAGGCGATCCGTCCCGCGTCCATCCCGTAGAACATCGTCACCAGGTGGGGGGTGCCGTCGGCGTTGATCGTGGCCAGCTGCAGCTTGCGCGCGTCCTCCAGGAAGGCGGTGACGTCCTCGTCCGACATGGCGATGCGAGCGCGCTGATTCACGCTGCCAAGTAGAACAGGTTCCAGAAGAGCGCTGCAAGGGGTCCCTGGAATGTTATTCGGTTCGGCTAGGGTGCATCCCTATGACGATGCCGTCAGAGCTGCTTTACGCGGCCAAGCACGCCAAGGGATTCATGCCGCCCAACGAGGGCCTGGCCCTCTTCGAAGCAGCCTGTCAGTACGGCAAGCTGGGGCCCGTCTGCGAGATCGGGACCTACTGCGGCAAGTCCGCCATCTACCTCGGCGCGGCGGCCAGGCAGGCCGGGTCCGTGGTGATCACCGTGGATCACCACCGGGGCTCCGAGGAGATCCAGCCGGGCTGGGCCCATCATGACCCGTCGCTGGTGGACCACCGGTTCGGGAAGATGGACTCGCTGCCGACGTTCCGCGCCACGATCGCGGCCGCCGGGCTGGAGGACGAGGTCATCGCGATCGTCGGCAGGTCGGAGCGGGTCGCCCGGCTCTGGCACACGCCGCTGGCGATGGTGTTCATCGACGGCGGCCACTCCGAGGAGCCGGTGACGCGCGACTACGAGGGGTGGGCGCCGCACGTCATGGAGGGCGGGGCGCTGGTCTTTCACGACATCTATCCCGATCCGGCCGACGGCGGGCAGGCTCCCTACCGGGTCTACCAGCGGGCGCTGCGGTCGGGGGCGTTCAGCGAGGTGTCGGTCGAGGGCTCGCTCCGCGTGCTCCAACGCGTCGGCCAGGGCATCTGACGTTTTTGGCGGCGTACCCCGGCCTGGGCCGGGGTGCGGGCGGGTCAGGGTTCGCGGTTGCGGCGGATCCAGGAGCGGCGGGTCTGGGCCTGCCAGCGCTGGAAGTCCTCGTGCGTGTGCGCCTCGTGCCCGAGCGCGATGAGCGCCCGGTCCGTCCACGAGGCCGCGTCCTCCGGTTCGGCGCCCGCCAGGATCGGTACGGCCTGCGCCGCGTGGTCCGGCAGGCACCCCGACCGCAGCCGGGCGGCGACCGCGAACGCGCACCCCTGGGCGAGGTGGGCCCGGAACCCGTCGGCGCCGGCCCGCTCGGTCAGCCACCACAACTCGTCGCTCTCGGCTCCGCCCGTGTAGGTCGCCGCGAACCCGACGCCGCTCCACAGGTCGGCCCGCCGCGTCGCCGGGTAGCCGCCGATCCGGGCGCCGACGTCGGGAGACGCGCAGTCGTGATACCACAGCAGCCGCCCGAGCCCCTGGTCGAAGACCGCGCAGTGGGCCCTGGTCAGCAGGTCAGGCATGGTGCGCTCGCCGACCATGCGGTCGGCCCGCGCCAGGCTCCACTGGAAGCCGAACCCGTCCACGGCCAGCCACCGCAGCAGCGGATGCGCCCGCCGCGCCCCCCAGAGCGGCCGCAGGCGCAGCAGCGCGTACGCGCGGCCGGCTCCGAGGTAGGCGGCGTGCCGGTGATGCTGGGCGGGGCCGGCCAGTAGCTCATGAAGGCGCCGGCCCCGGGTCAAGGTGAGCAGGTCGAGGACGGTGGCGGCGGACGCCGCGCCCTCGTAGCCGTAAGGCCGCTGCTCTAGCGAAATTTCCTCAATTTTCTCAACTTCTCGCGACATCACCGCGTTGAAGCCGAAAACATACGAGTTTTCAGCATCCGCGAATACTGTCCGAGATGGCCCGCCACGCAGCCGGAACCTCCGCCGCCCCAGATCGGACTCCAGAGGATTCCTGACCAGGAACCTCCGCAGTCCGCGGGCCCGGGACAGTGCCGGCTCGATCCTGACCTGATCCAAGAACGTTGTTGTGCCCGTGTCGCCCACGCTTCCCCCGAAGACGCCTCGTACGGCCAGACACGAAGCTAGTAACCCCAATGCGCCATTCATCGGCGGCACACCGGATGTCCCCGGCAAAGAACCCGCAAAAGCCCTTGCGGGTGCGGTCAGATGCCGTCGTCACGGCGGCCGTCGGCCGCGTGCGGTCCGGCGCCCGCCGTGAAGGACTGCGCCTGCTCGCACCCGCAGCTCTCCGGGTCGGACACGGACGTCCCGGCCAGGTCGCGGAACAACCCGCCGCCCGGCGAGAGCCCGAGCAGCGCGTCGGCCGCCAGCACGACGGCGGCGGCGGTGTAGCCGGAGCGCTCGTGCGGGAAGTGCTTGCGGTTGGCGAACTGCCAGCCCGTCCAGTACGAGCCGTCCTCATGCCGCAGATGCTGCATGTCGGCGAAGAGCGTCAGGGCCCGTGCCCGATCACCGAGCGCGTCGAGCGCCAGCACCAGCTCGCACGTCTCGGCCCCGGTCACCCAGGGCTGGTCGGACACGCACCTGATGCCGAGCCCCGGCACCACGAACGTGGCCCACTCGCGTTCCAGCAGCTCGAACGCCTGCCGCCCGCGCACCGCCCCGCCGAGCACCGGGTAGTACCAGTCCATCGAGAAGCGGCTCTTGTCGGCGAACGCCTCGGGATGCGCCGCCAGCACGTGCGCCAGCCGGTCGGCGGCCAGCTCCCAGTGCGGCTGCGGATCACCCAGATGGTCGGCGAGCAGCACGCCGCAGCGCAGCCCCTGGTGAATGGAGGAGCAGCCGGTGAGCAGCGCGTACGCCGACGGCCTGCCCTGCGCGTCACGCTCCCAGACGATCTCGCCCCGCTCGGTCTGGAGGCCCACCACGTAGTCGAGCGCGGCCTTGACCATCGGCCAGCGCTCCTCGGTGAACCGCTGGTCGCCGGTGACGAGATGGTGGTGCCAGACTCCGGCGGCGACGTAGGCGGCGTGGTTCGTCTCGCCGCCCGGCTCGGTGGGCACGCCGTCGACGAGCTTCATCGGCCAGGAGCCGTCGGCGCGCTGGTGGCGGGCCAGCCACGCGTAGCCGCGGCGGACGGGCTCGGCCAGGTCGGCGACCGTCATGGCCATCAGGCACTCGATGTGGTTCCAGGCGTCGACGTGCCCTTCCGGCCACGGCACCCCGCCGTCGTCCTGCTGTATCGCCGCGATGCTCCCGGCCGTGCGTACGACCTCCTCGCGGGAGATCATGGCTTCCTGACGTAGAGGACCACGCTCTTGCCGATCAGCGGGTTGAGCACGGCTTCGGCGATCCTGGTCGCGGCGGGACGCTTCATGATGTCCCAGACCAGCAGCTCGTGGTACGCCTTGGCGACCGGATGGTCGTCGTTGTTGACGCCCACCGCGCACTTGATCCACCAGTAGGGCGCGTGCAGCCCGTGGGCGTGGTGGTGCGGGCCGATCTCGAACCCGGTGAACTTCAGCTTCGCCGACAGCTCAGCCAACGTATAAATCCGGACATGTCCGCCGGGTGCGGTGTGGTAGTCCTCGTCCAGCGCCCAGCAGATCCGCTCCGGGAAGAAGCTCGGCACCGTGATCGCGGCCGTGCCGCCCGGCTTGAGCACGCGGAAGATCTCCCGCATGGCCGCCATGTCGTCGGGGATGTGCTCCAGCACCTCGGCCGCGATGACCCGGTCGAAGTGACCGTCCTCGAACGGCATGCCGAGCGCCGTACCCTGGACCGTCTCGCCCCTGCCGCCCGGCGGCACCTCGCCGCCCTTGTCCATCGCCGCGAACATGGCCGCCACGCTGTCCAGCTCCGACTGGTCCATGTCGAACGCGGTCACCTCCGCCCCCCGGCGCAGCACCTCGAAGGCGTGCCTGCCGCCGCCGCAGCCCAGATCGAGCACGCGCACGCCAGGGCCGACGGGCAGCCGGGCGAAGTCCACGGTCAGCACTTGTCGCTTCTCCTCATGATCAGCTCTTGTGGGCCGCGATGGCCTCGCGGTATGCCTCGACGGTCTTCTTGGCCACGACGTTCCAGGTGTAGCGCTCCATGACCCGGTCGTATCCGGCCTTGCCCACCCGCTCGCGCTCCTCGGGGGAGTCCTGCAGGCGGCGCAGCGCGGCGGCCAGCTCCTCGGCGTCGCCGGGCGGCACCTGGACGGCGGCGTCCCCGACGACCTCGGGCAGGGCGCCCGTCCGGCTGGCCACCAGGGGCGTGCCGCAGGCCATGTGCTCGACGGCGGGCAGTGAGAAGCCCTCGTAGAGCGAGGGGACGACCGAGATCTCCGAGGTGGCGATCAGCTCGCCGAGCTCGTCGTCGGAGATGCCGTGCACGAAACGCACCCGATCCTGGAGGGACAACTCCTGGACGAGCTGCTCGGTGGGGCCGCCAGGGGTGGGCTTGCTCACGACGGTGAGGTGCACGTCGCGCTCGGTGGCCAGCTTGGCCACGGCGCGCAGCAGCGTAGCGACGCCCTTCATGGGGGAGTCGGCGCTGGCCACCGCCACGATCGAGCCCTTGCGCCGGGGCTTGTCCGGGCGCGGGTGGAAGTAACGGGTGTCGACCCCGAGCGGGATCAGCCGCATGTTCGCCTGGGGGACGTTGAAGTCACGGTGGATGTCGCCCAGCGACGACTCGCTGACGGTCAGGATCGGGTTCAGCCGGGGCGCGACGCGGGACTGCATCTTCACGAACCCGTACCAGCGGCGCATGGTGAGCTTCTTGACGCCCTTGGCGGCTTCGAGCTCGATGCGGCGGTCCACGCTGATGGGGTGGTGGATGGTGCCGACCACGGGGAAGAGCTTCTGGATGCCGAGCAGGCCGTACCCGAGGGTCTGGTTGTCCTGGACGACGTCGAAGTCGCCGAGCCGCTTCTTGAGCTCGCGGTGGGCCCGCAGCGTGAACGTCAGCGGCTCGGGGAACCCGGCCGTCCACATCGTCCCGACTTCGAGCCAGTCGATCCAGTCGCGGTATTCATGCAGCTTGGGGGTTCTGAACGGGTCCTCGTCGCGGTAGAGGTCGAGGCTGGGCACCTCGCGGAGGATGACGCCCTCGTCCAGCTCGGGGTACGGCTGGCCGGAGAACACCTCGACGTGGTGGCCGAGCGCGACCAGCTCGCGGCTCAGATGGCGGAGGTAGACACCCTGGCCACCGCACGTGGGTTTGCTGCGGTAGGACAGCAGCGCGATCCGCAGCGTTTCCCGCACGGACACCCCTTTCTCCGCCGGTATGGCCCTGAGGTGAGCATGTACCGTGAAAGATGACCTTAGTCCGTGAAGGCTACCATTCGGTAGGTCGGCTGGAATGGTTCACAATGGCTAACACAGGCCGTGCGAACTGCGACGTTGCTGTAACCGAGCGTGGTTCGGTGGAACGTGTTCTAGGGGTCCTGCTGCTCTATCGGGGTGCTTACCTGTACATTCCCGTCCCAAAGGGATGCGGCGCGGTAGGTCGCGTTCAGCGGACCACCGCACGGAGCGGAAATCTGCACATACGTGATAGTTGGAGGACCCTTGGCCAGGCGCGCTCTGATCACCGGCATCACCGGCCAGGACGGTTCCTACTTGGCGGAGCATCTGCTCGGCGAAGGGTATGAGGTGTGGGGCCTGGTCCGCGGCCAGGCGAACCCGCGGGTCTCCCGGATGCGCCGGCTGCTGTCCGACGTGCAGGTCGTGCGGGGCGACCTGCTGGACCAGGGGTCGCTCATCTCCGCGGTGGAGCGGGTGCAGCCGGACGAGGTGTACAACCTGGGGGCGATCTCGTTCGTGCCCATGTCGTGGGAGCAGGCCGAGCTCACGGCCGAGGTGACCGGGATGGGCGTGCTGCGCATGCTCGAAGCGATCCGGGTGTGCTCGGGCGCGTCGCGGGGCGGGGGCGCGGGCACGTCGCGAGGGCTGGGCGCCTCCGGACAGATCCGCTTTTATCAGGCTTCGTCCTCCGAGATGTTCGGTCAGGTCAGCGAGACGCCGCAGAACGAGAGCACCGCCTTCCATCCGCGATCGCCGTACGGGGTGGCCAAGGCGTACGGGCACTTCCTCACGCAGAACTACCGGGAGTCGTACGGGATGTTCGCGGTGTCGGGGATCCTGTTCAACCACGAGTCGCCGCGGCGCGGCACCGAGTTCGTCACCAGGAAGGTCACGCTCGGGGTGGCGCGGATCAAGCTGGGGCTGGCCACCGAGCTGCGGCTGGGCAACATGGAGGCGCGCCGCGACTGGGGGTTCGCGGGGGACTACGTCAAGGCGATGCACCTCATGTTGCGGGCCGGCAACCCCGAGGACTACGTGATCGGGACGGGGCGGATGAAGTCGGTCCGGGACCTGGTGGAGGCGGCGTTCACGGCGGCGGGGCTGGACTGGGAGCAGTACGTGGTGACCGACCAGGCGTTGCACCGGCCGGCCGAGGTGGATCTGCTGTGCGCGGATCCGAAGAAGGCGCGTACGCAGCTCGCGTGGGAGCCGAAGGTCTCCTTCGACGAACTCGTCTCGATGATGGTCGACGCCGACCTGCGCCTCCTCTCCGACGGCCCCGACCCCGACCCCGACACCTGGTCATAACCTTTTCTCTTTTACGCGGTGCCAAGGACGGCCAGGCGCCGTCTCTGGCTCGCGTCTGTCCAGGGGAACGGCCGCTGACCGGTCAGTGGCGCGCCGCCGTTACGGAGCGTCTTCTGGGCCTGCTCCGTGGTTTTCTTCGTCAGCCCTGTGCGGAGCCGGCTCCGCGCGAGTTGTTCCTGTGTGGCCTGGCCCGGTGCGGAGCTAGGCCGGTGCGGAGCTGCGGTAGGCGGCTGGGGTCAGGCCGAAATAGCGGGTGAACCAGCGGGTCAGGTGGCTTTGGTCGGCGAAGCCCGACGTGGTCGCCGCCTCGGCGATCGGGGTGCCCGCGGTGATCAGGGTGCGGGCCGTTCTGAGGCGTAGCTGGCGCTGGTAGTCGCTGGGGGCCAGGCCGTACTCGGTGTGGAAGGCGCGGTAGACGGTGTAGCGGCTGGCGCCCGTGGCGGCGGCCAGATCGTCCATGGTGAGGTTGTCCGTCAGGCGGTCGTTGAGAAGCTGCCTGGCCCTGTCGGCCAGCGTTTTCGACCTGCCCGTGCCGCCGCGTGCGCGGAGGTGCGTCGTGCCCGCGCGGCCGGCTATCGCCGCGATCGTGGCCGTGAGGAGCTCGTCGCGGTGGAGGGCGGTGGCGTTGCCCAGGAGGGCGGCGTGCAGGGCCTGGAGGGAGTCGGCCAGGGCTCGATCTTGCACGACCGGGGTCGCGAAGAGAGGCAGGCCCGTGTGGCGGCCCGTCGCGTCCGCCAGGGCGTCGGACACCAGGTCCTGACCGATGTGCACCATCCGGTACGTGAAGCCGAGCGCGTCGGTGGCATGGCCGTCGTGCGGGTCCTCGGGGTTGAAGGCCATGACCATGCCCGCCGCGCTCGTGTGGGCCGAGCCGCGGCACGTGAACGACTGGGCGCCCGTCTCCGTCACGCCGAAGGAGTAGGTCTCGTGGCTGTGGCGGTGGTAGACGTGCCGCTCGAAGTGGGCGTACATGGCCTCGATCGGCCGGTCGGGCGACCGCCAGTAGCGGGACCAGTCCTGTTGCATCCACCTATTCTATTGACAAAAATGAATTTTACGTAAAGCATCGTTTTTGCGATGAGAGACGTTCTGTATCTGGAAGAGATCGAGCAGGCCGAGGCGCTGCTCAAGCCGCAGCGCGTGGAGGTGCTGCGGCACCTGGCCGAGCCCCGCACGTGCTCCGAGGTCGCCGAGCGGCTCGGGCAGACGCCGCAACGGGTCTACTACCACGTCAAGCGGCTGGTCGAGGCCGGGCTGGTCGACCTGGTGGCCGAGCGCAAGGTGCGCGGGATCCACGAGGGCATCTACCAGGCCGGAGCGCGCTCGTACTGGTTGTCGCCCCGGCTGGTCGGCCGCATCGGGCTGCGTAAGGCTCGCGACGAGTTCAGCCTGGGCTACCTGCTGGACCTCATGGAGGACGTGCAGGCCGACATCGCGGCGCTCGACAGGACCGCGCCGGAGCTGCCGTCGATCGGTCTGTCCGGGGAGATCCACGTGCGTCCCGAGAACCGGCAGGAGTTCCTGAACGAGCTGCAGACCATGCTGCAGGGTCTTTTCACACGGTATGGCGGGGCGGAGGGCGACGCGTTCAAACTGACCGTCGCCTGCTACCCCAAGGCTTCCGACGCCCCCTCTCACGACTCCCCGACCGGCCCCTTAGGCGATTCCGAGAATGATTCGTGATTCGAAGGAGAACCAGAGCATGACTGAGCCCATGATCATTCGAGCCCGTGTCCTGGCCCCGTTGAAGGAGGTGCGTCACGCCCTCACCGACCCCGCCACGCTGCGGATCTGGCTCGCCGACCACGCTGAGGTCGAGCTGCCCGACCGGTTCGGATTCTGGGGGAGCACCACCCCTGAGGGCGACGCGCCGCATCAGCGGCTGCTGCACGCCGATGAGCGGACGGTCCGGTTCTCGTGGCTGCTGGACGGGGAGGAGACGACGACCGAGTTCGCGCTGGAGCCGGGGGACGCGGACGGGGTGACGATCGTGACGCTCTCCCAGACGCACTTCGACTTCCAGGACGTCATCACGGGCAAGAGCATCCGGGGGGTGCTGCAGACGTACTGGTGCACGGCACTGGCCAACCTGGCGGAGCACTTCGAGGGCCGCGAGCTCACGCAGAAGGTCGACTTCACGTCGTCGGAGCTGCGGGCGCGGTTCACGATCGACGCGCCGCCGTCGGAGGTGTTCGGCTCGCTGATCGAATCGGAGGCGGTGACCCGGTGGTTCGGCTTCCCGATCGAGATCGAGCCGTACGTCGGCGGGCGCTACGCCATGGGCGGCCTCGCGAACGACCCCAGCCCTGCCAAGGTGCTCGAACTCGAGCCCGACTCCAAGCTGACCTTGGACTGGGGTGGTCCGGGGGTGGCCACGTGGGAGCTGGAGGGGTCCGGCGGGAAGACGCGGCTGACGATGGTGCAGAGCGGGTTCGACGCCGAGCGGCCTCCTTACGCGGCGTGGGGCGGGTTCCTGTCGGGGGTGGCGGAGCTGCGGCGATACCACGAGGTGCCGGACTGGCGTCCGATGTTCCTGGCCTGACCGTCGGGGCGGTCCGGGTCCGATCTTTCTGCGCTGACCGGCGGTGCGCGATCCGGGTCCAATCCTTCTGCGCTGACCCGGCGGTGCAGGATCCGGGGGTCCGCGCACCCCCGGTGAGCTGATTCGGCGCACGAGCGTTCAAGACCGGGCGGGGGCGGGCCGGTGAGACTGGGACCATGCGTTTCGACACTAAGATCGGCATCGTCGTGCGCGGCGATCTGGTCGCATGGCAGCAGCTCAACGTCACCGCCTTCCTGGCCGGCGCCGTGGCGGGCGGTGTGCCCGAGACCATCGGGGAGCCGTACGAGGACGGGTCCGGCAATACGTATCTGCCCACGTTCCGTCAGCCTGTGCTGGTTTACGTGGGCGACGTGGAGGCGTTGCGGACCGTCCGGGAGAAGGCGGTGGGGCGGGAGATGGACGTCGCCGTCTACATCGAGGAGATGTTCAAGACGGGGCACGACGCGGACAACCGGGCGGCCGTACGGGCTGTGGAAGCCGATGAGATGGTATTGGTGGGCGTCGCGGTGCACGGGCCGAAGAACGGCGTCGACAAGGTCCTGAAGGGCCTCACCCTGCACCCCTGATCCCGGCATCGCATATGGCGCACCTCTTGGAGAAGCCGCATATGGCGCACCTCTTGGAAAAGGGGGACGCACTCCCCTGTGGATATCCCGCCCCTATCCACAGAACCCCGTTCGGCCCGCCCCCGCCCTGCCTCGCCGAAGCATCCTTACGGCCATGAACCAACCCCTCCCGAGCCCTGACCGAGCCCTCGCCCCGCACGGTGCCGATGCTGCGGCCTGGGTGGCCGCACGACGTCCACCCACCCTGTCCTCATCCTTGGCCGATCGTGCTGCCCGCATAACCCGGGCGATCCCGCAGGCGGTCGTCTGCCGCCAGACAGCAGCTCATATCTGGGGTCTCGATGTCCCCTCACCCCGAGACTCTGATTGGCCCGTCGAGCTGACAACCCCCGGCTATTCGGTGATCTCCGGTTGCGTCACCTACATCGCGCCTCTTCCCGGCGCAGACGTCACTGAGCACCGAGGCGTCCGGATCACCACCATGGAACGCACAGCCCTCGACTGCGCCCGCTGGCTCCCACGGGTGGAGGCCGTGGCGCTCCTCGACCAGTTCGCCCGCAGAGGCGTCGATCTGGACGCCCTGTGGCACCGCCGTCTCCATTCCTGGCGCCTGCGCGACACCCTCAGCCTGGCCGACCGGGGAGCCGCCTCCCCAGGAGAGAGCCGGCTCCGGGTCATCCTCGTGGAGGGCGGTCTCCCCAGGCCGGCCACCCAGATCAAGGTGGAGCTGGGCGGCGACCGGTCCGTCTATCTGGACCTGGGCTGGGAGGAGTTCAAGGTCGCAGTCGAGTACGACGGCCAGGAGCATCACACCTCACCCACCGACCGGCAACACGACACCGACCGCAGGGAAGAGCTCCGGCGACGGGGCTGGCGGGTGATCGCCGTCCGCAGAGACGTCATCCCGGGCCAGATCGCCGACCTTCTCCACCACGCGGCCAGCGCCTTGATCGAACGCGGCTGGCGACCCTGCCCGGAGGAGCCCATGCGCATCCTGCGCCGCATCCGCGCAGCCCGCCGCCGCACCCGCTACAGATAGGCAGGCCGCATCCGCGCAGCCCGCCGCCGCACCCGCTACAGATAGGCACCCGGCACCCGACCCCGCGAGCCGAGCCTGGAGCCGGGTTCGGCGAGTCGTGCCTGGCCGGGGTTCGAGTCAGGAAAGCGCCTGGGCGTGATCGATCACTGGGTTATCGATCCGTGGGGCTTCGCCCTGAAACGTCAGCGGGGGAGTGCCGTCCGTGAAGACGCTTTCCGCACTATGATCATCTACTGATGAGGGGAATAGTCGCGATATTTGCGGCCATGCTGCTGGCGGCGTGTTCGGCGGAGGGGCCGAAGGAGGAGCCGAAGGACTGGCTGCTCAAGGATCCGAGCCGCTGGCCACTGGCGGCGTTGCCGGAGTCAGCATCCAGATCGGAGATGCCGGACGGGGCGGACAAGGTGCTGGCGCGGATCCAGGTCGCGAAGTATGACATGGCCGCCTGGATCCACAGCAAGGGCGTGTGCGGGCTCGCCGATCAGGGTTCCTCCAGCGTCACCTTCAACCTGAGCGAAGACCTGACGAAGTCCGAGGGAAACGTCACCACCGCAGAAGAGGGTTTCGCCGGGCCAAAGGAACCCATGGCCGGAGTCAGCTCGGAGAGCACGGTGACGCTGTGGTGCACGCCCACCAGGATGTTCGTCACCGTTGAGGCCAAGGACCTGGGAAAGGCGCGCGTTAACGGGAACGCGGCGGCCAAAATGACCAAGGGGAGGCTGACGGTCGTCATAGGCACGCCGGAGGCGCTCAAGCAGTCGCTCTCCGACGCGACCATGATCGGTCGCTAGCCCCATTTCCGCAGGGGAGAGCCGACCCCACCCGATGAAGGATCTTCGGACGGGCCCCGCCGCAACCCATCATGGCCGGCGCCGGGGACTGCCCGGATAGCTCCCAGCGGGCTCCGCCGCAATCCTTCAGTCGGTGCCGGGGACAGCTCGGATAGCCCCCAGCCGCCGATCTCAGACCTGTCGCTATCTTGGATCGAGCCGCCGATGGGCCGGAGTGCGGCGGTGTTGAGGAGGATGGATGGTCAGCTCGTTCGGCGCGTTGCTGCGGAGTTTGCGGCAGGCCGTGGGGCTGACGATCGAGGAGTTGTCGCACGCCTCCGGGGTGAGTGTGCGGGCCATCGGGGACATGGAACGCGGCGTCAGCCGTGGCCCGCAACGGCGCACGGTCCAGGCGCTGGCCGAAGCGTTGCGGCTCGATGACGAGCAGGGGGCAGAGCTGGCCGAGGCCGCCAAGGCGGGCCGGCCGCGGCCGGGCGGTCCGGTGCCGGAGCCGCTGCGGTTGTATGAGCTGCCGCGCGGGCTCGGCGACTTCGTCGGTCGGGCGGCGGAGCTGGAGTTGCTGTGCCGTTTGGGACGGGCGGCGTCCGCAGACGGTCCTACGCCGGTGGTGGTGGTGCACGGGCAGGCGGGGCTGGGCAAGACGGCGTGCGCGGTGCGGGCGGCCGAGTTGCTGC